>CAZJJA010000020.1:0-19897 GCA_964546235.1 uncultured Thermofilaceae archaeon
GTCATCACACATGAATGTGAACGGTATTCAAGTTTAAAAAGGTTTCAATATCGATAAAATTTAATTTTTAAAAGAAAAATTAGGAAGAGATTATCTGTCTTCCCTTTTCCGTGATAACGTATTTTTCTTTTGTAGGTCTTTCAACGTATCCGTTTTTGAGGAGGGAGCGGAGCTTTGCAGTTACTTTTTTAACGTCTAATCCAGCTTTTCCTGCTATTTGCTTGCATCCAGCTGGTACTGTGAATTCAGCTAACGCTTTTTAGGATTGCTTTTTTCCCGTATCATCTAATAGGTTTGTTTTTCTCCTACAAGATGACGCGATTCTTTAGTTTGATGACATATGGGTAATGTTATTTATTGGTAACTTTTAGGTTTAAAGGATTAACTTTTTATTTTGTTCAACTGGTCTGCTACCTCACTGATTTTAACATATGTTGGTGTAAGTTCTAGGGGACTTGGAATATATATTATTGGTATGTTTTTATCTTTCGCTATCTCCTCTGCCTTCACCAGTATTGGTGTTTTTTCTTTAACCCTTAAAGAAATTATTAAACCTATTTCTCCTTTTGCTGCTGCTCTTTCGATAGATGCAATGTCTTCCGGGGTTGCTGGCATGTTGTGTTCCTTTTGAAATAGGTACTTTATTTTGACGCCAGCCCACTCTACCGCGTATTGTGCTAGGGGGGATGCCGCTGCGGCGGTGATGTTGTATTTTTTGGTCTCTTCAATTATTTTCTCTATCTTGGATACTATGTTCTGTGTTTTTTCCTTGTAGATAGTATTGCATTCGGGTCTTTTTTCTGAGAGTTTTGTTGAAACAAAGTTTATGTAGACTATGTAATTGTATGGGTCGTATATTGGCATATGGTAATTTGGCGATCCTATTATCGGGTTTTTCTTTATTGTGATCCCTGGTATTGATGGTATCTCTATGAGTTCTGCGTTTATTTCTCCTTGCATGATCAAGCTTTTAATTTGTGATTCGAAAGGGGCATGTCCTGTTGATATTATTATTGAGGCTCTTTTTAAGAGCTGAACATCCTTAGGGCTTAGCTGGTAGTCGTGAGGATCTACTCCCTCGGGTACTAGTGCTATAACGCTGTCTTCATCACATTTTATTTCTTCGATGTCTGGTTTTAGTGAGGGGAACGTCACTATTATGGTTAGTCCTTCTTTTTCAACTTTAGTTGTGGTAGGGAGTGTTAACTCGTATATGATAAGAGAAGCTACTACCGCCAAAATTACCAATATAAAATATATCATTTTTTTGTGCATGATTTTCCCCTCTTTTCCCTAATATTATGCACATAGAAATATATTCTAGGGAAAATTATAAATGTTGTGCATATATTTCCTTATATAGGGGTTATTTCATGCACAACATATTTGTAAGGGTGGAAGAGCTAACTGTCTCTTACCGAAACGAGAAAGTGTTTTCAAATGACTCATTCGAAGCTATAGGACCGGGTCTCGTCATAGTCATGGGTCCCAATGGTGCTGGCAAGACCACATTGTTTAGAACAATTATGGGTCTCATAAAACCTGATTCTGGAAAAATAATTGTCAACGGAGAAGACGTAACAGGCTCTCCAGAAAAGGCTGGAAAATATATAGGCTATGTTCCGCAGCTTACAAATATATACCGAGAGTTTCCCGTGACTGGGAGAGAACTTGTCGAAGCATCCCTTCTTCTGAGGAAAAAACCTCCTCGAATTCATGTACCTAGAGAAGTCAGAGAAAAGGTTGACAAGTATCTAAGGCTTGTTAAGGCATACGACTTTGCAAATAAACCTCTATCAAAACTTAGTGGAGGGCAAGTCCAAAGAATACTGATAGCCCGTGCCCTAGCAAGAGAGACGCCGATCCTACTTATGGATGAACCCATCTCAGGTATAGACCCAAGAGGCAAAGAAGAGATAGCGAGAATGATCTCTAGCCTGGCTAAAGATAAACTTGTTTTTGTATCCTCTCATGATCCTGTAATGTTTTTGAATAAATCAAAGTATTTGATGGTAGTGAACAAGGGAATAAAGAGTTTTGGTAGCCCTGATAAAGTCTTTAGGCTTGACCTTTTAAGAGAAGCTTATGGGGGTAGCGTATATCTGATTGAGAAGTGTATTCACGTCTTTGAGAGGTGAAAAAAATGGATCCCCTATATTTTGATCCGAGATGGCTTATTGTTATAGCTTCGGCCTCACTATCATTTGCAGTTTTGAGCCCTATGGTTGCTGCTAGAAAGCTCTACTATTTTGCTTCCTCACTTCCCCACGCTGCTCTCTTTGCCGTTGTTCTTGGATACCCATTGTCCGTAGCTTTTGGCGGAGATCCCTCAATCTGGGCTTTAGTAGTTGGTGTGCCATTGTCCTATCTAGTTATGTACCTAGTTCAGAGAGGAATAGAGGAAGATATTGCGACTGCCGTGTTTGTTTCTTTTACGGTTTCCGCAAGCGTAGCTGCTATCTACTTCGTTCTTACGCATTATACTGTTCAGACGAGTCTCTGGTCATATATTCTCGGCGACCCCTTGCTGGTCTCATGGGGCGACACTGTGTATAGCGTGGTTGTCATGGTCGTGTCGCTAGCTATCACTCTTCCATTTTATAGGGAGCAGGTCTTGATAGGCTTTGATAGAGACTTTGTCGAGTCTTCAGGAATAAAGACCAAGCTGTATGACTACCTTATAATCACTGCGTTGACCTTCGCCTCAATAGGGTTTCTGAAAATAGTGGGCTTTGTCATAGAACACGTGATGCTACTCCTCCCAGCCTCCATTGCGTTGAACATGTCGAGGAGTAGCCTGCAGGCTCTCGGTGTAGCTATAGCTGCCTCAGTAGTCGCCAGCATAGCTGGTCTCTTCTTGGCGATTATACTGGATTTCGCTCCTTCGTCTGCTATAGGGTTTATTCTTCTCGCCGGATATATAATATCGTTGACTTATGGTGTCAAGAAATGAACAAGCAGTCCGATAAGGTTAGGTTTGGTGTATCTATACAGAGGGATTTGGCTGAGCAACTTACAATGCTTGCCAAAGCCTTAGGAACAGACCGCTCTACGCTTGTAAACGAGGCTTTGAGAGAATTTCTTCACGATAGGGTTCACGTTCTGCGTCCTCATGCATGTGAAGGCGTGCTTGTCGTGATATATGGTCCAGAGATCTCTGGAGAGGTTTCGAGGGTTTTAGAGAGGTTTGAGGGTATAATTGTTGCAAGAACACATATACATGACAGTGAGAGGAAATGTGTTGAGATTATATACCTGCGGGGTCCTTCACAGAAGATTATAAGCTTGGAGAGGATGCTTAGGGACACTAAGGTTTACACAACAAGGTATATTGCAAATAAGAAAAAGTCTAGCTGAACATTTTTTGTTCAAGTCTTTCCATCCTTTCTGCCAGTGTTCTCTCTTCCGCTCTAAGCTTCTCCACTTCTTCTCTGAGCCTCCTATACTCTTCGCCCTTGTCAGCATGTTTTCTCAACATCTCCTCTGTTTCCCTGGCAGCTCTGTATACTTCTGGCTCACTCTGTAGCTCCTTCAATAATGGTATAAACCTGGGATCTAGAGAAAGCTTTGCCGCTGATACTATTGATCTTAGGACTTTTATATGCCTCGACTTTGCTATGTGGTTAAACAGTTCCATTAGACTTTGGTCAAGCCTAAATCTTCCGAGCACTCGGACAGCTGTGGCCCTGACATTTGGTGGGTATACAGGATCGGTGTATTTTTCGATTATCTTTCTTGACTCTTCTTCTCCCAGAATGCTCAGGGCTTCAAGTGCAGCTGCCTGGATAACGTTGTTGTGTGAAGGATAACTCAAAGCTTCTTTCGCGACTTCAAATGCTTTTTCGTGACCAGTCTTTGCTAGAGCTCTTACAGCCTCGGCTCTGGTTCTGTAGCTTTCCTCCTCATTTTTGATTATCTTTATCAAAGCTTCGCCTATCTTCTTGTCTCTAAAGTCTCCCAGAACAGAAACTATCTGTGCTCTGACCTTCGGGTGCTTTACTATGTCCAGGGCTTCGAGAAGCTTCCTTTTTGCGGTTTCACCCCCTATCTTTGAAAGCGTCTTGGCTATCTCTGCTCTTAGTCCCCAAAACACGTTCTCGTCAAACAGATATTGTGCAAGTTTTTCGACGTGACGGGATGTAGCCTTCCTAGAAAGTGTCCTGATTGCCATGATTTTTGGGTATAGCTTTTCACAATGTTCAAATATATTTAGGAGAGACTCCACGTCGACTTCCAGCTTTAGTTCTTTGAATACCTTGAAGTCTGGGTCAATGCATACGGCAAGAGGTTTGGCCGGAAGGGCGAGTGTTACGTGCTTGGTCTCTTCTTGTATTATAGTGTTTATTTTCTTGCGGTAGTTTTGTCCTACAATCTCTACCTCGAGATCAAGCTTGTAGTTGTTTAGACGGTCTTTGGAGCCTTCCTGGGATATTTTTAGTTCTAAAACTTTTTCCTTCTCGTTCCACTTATAACTATACTTCACGACAGGATGACCTGAACTGTAAACGAATTGGTCAAAGAACCACTCCAAATCTTCTCCATATACTTCCTCTACAGCTTTCCTGAAATCTTCTGTGTCTGCATTGTTGTCAGAAAATCTTGACAGATAGAGTTTCAAAGCTTTTCTAAACTTATCCTCCCCCATAATGTTTAGCAACGTCCAGAGGACGAGTGCTCCCTTACTATAGCTGTGTGAATCAAACAACTCAAGAGGATAGCGATAATATTTAACAACGATTGGGCGAGAGTATCTGCTATACTCTGATAGATATGCATCCAGCTTGCCAACCATATCGTAGATGAACGCTTCTTCACCTTCCTCCTCTCTTCTCCATAGAGCCTGCATGAGAGTGGCGAAACCCTCGTTCAGCCATATGTGGCTCCAATCCTTGCACGTTACGAGGTCGCCAAACCACTGGTGCGCTAGTTCGTGAGCGACCAATGGCTCGCTCCTGAACTCTATATGAGCCTTTTCGTCGTGAAGTGTGTCAGACGTCAGGATGGTTAAAGACGCGTTTTCCATGCCTCCGAAAATATACTCGTCAACACAAACCTGGCTGTATTTGGTGTACGGATACTTTACACCCGTGAACTTCTCAAAGAACTCCATTATTTGAGGTGTTTTGCTGAAGCTGAGCTTTATGGAATCTTCTCTACCTCTGGGAACAACATATTGGAGTAAGACGTCACCGTAGCGTTCTTCCACTACAGAAAAGTCTCCTACTGCAAAGGCAACTAGATAAGTGGGGATTTTACGGGAAAATGTAAACCTCCAGACTGTGTATTCGTCTTCCTGAGTTTTTTCTCGGAGATCACCATTCGCCACCACATACATGTTCTTTTTTGCCCTGATAACCAGTTCTACCGAAGCCTTCATGTTTAGATAATCATATGTTGGGATCCAGTATCGATTATATTCTGTCTCACCCTGAGTCCATGCCTGAATCGCTGGGACATCTTCCCTGTCTATCGGCACAAACCATACACCTTTGCGAGGGTTAACTACCGAGTACTCGATAACTACCTCTACTCTTTCACCACTCTTGAGGGGGTCTTCAAAGAATATTCTAAGTTTTTGACCGTCATAGTGGAAGTTAACGCTGGACCCGTTTACTAAGACATTTTTTATTTCCATATCTACTGCGTCTAGAACTATCTCGTCGGTTTCTCTTACAATGTCTAAGATGTTTGTAACCCTTCCAGTTAGGCTTCTCTTTTCGAGATCTACATGTATATCGACTACGACTTTTTCCAGGTTGAAAGGCGGTTTATAGGACCATACAGGCTTGTAGTCGGGATAAACGAAACCTCTTCCAACACTAATGCTTTGCATCGAAGAGTTACACAGGACATGTTATAAAAAAGCATGGTTTTTAGCAAGCCTTTTAGATAGATAGAAACT
Source organism: uncultured Thermofilaceae archaeon (assembly GCA_964546235.1). GTDB lineage: Archaea > Thermoproteota > Thermoprotei > Thermofilales > Thermofilaceae > JALVKT01. The sequence continues at coordinate 5,903 of CAZJJA010000020.1, forward strand.
AGACATTTTGATGTCAATTACGGCTCTGGTAGTCGAGTTTGCCGTGGACGTGATAAGGAAGACAGGATACACGGGCATCTTCGCACTCATGGTTCTAGAGAGCGCACTAATGCCTGTGCCTAGCGAGGCTGTTATGCCTTTCGCGGGATTTCTCGTATCAAGGGGAGAGATGGATTTTTGGACCGTGGTGTTTTGCGGTACTCTGGGAAATCTTGTGGGCTCTGTGCTAGCCTATTTTGCAGGCAAGTATCTTGGGAGACCTTTCCTTCTAAGGTATGGCAAATATCTGCTTATAGATAAAAAGGAGCTTGAGTTTGTCGACGAATTCTTTAAGAAGAATGGTGATGCCGCTATATTTGTTGGGAGAATGATGCCTGTTGTCAGGACGATTATATCGTTTCCCTCAGGCATCGCCTCGATGAACTTTTTAAAGTTTACACTTTTAACGTTTGCTGGAAGCATCCCTTGGAATGCCGGGCTTACGTATGTAGGGATAGTTCTAGAAGAGAACTGGGAGATCATCGAGTCCTACAGCCTCTACGTAGACCTAGCCGCGATAGTCATAGCGCTCCTAGTCCTCGCCCTTCTCTATAAGAGAAAGAAAAGCGTCTCCTAGAGGCTTCAGCCTGTTTTTAGCCTTTTCGAGCATTTTGTTTGCCGCATCGACTAGGTATGGATAATTTTCTACAGAAATCATTTCTATACCGTTTAGGCGGAGGGGTGTTTCTAGTTTTTCCATAGACATTATTTCGACGATATATCTTTTGCCCATACCTTGTATTCCGCTGTGTTTGAAGCCGTTATTCCTGGCAATGTTTAGGACTGTTTTGGCTGTCTCCAAGTCTTTAGCGGCTATGTGGAAAATTGGAGGATGAACAGCGAACCAAATGTTAGGTTCTTTTGTCGATGTAACTACTAGCTCGAGTTCTATTGGCGAGATCTTTCTATGCCATTTTGCCAGTATCCTCATTATGCCCTTGTCGCCGGGTAAGGGGCTGGCTGCCACCTGTATTCTTCCACTACAGCTAGAAGTTGTATAGAGGTTTTGGTTGCTGTTTATTATATTAAGAAGCCATATTATATCCTCGTCTACGCGTCCCTGAGACATATGTTCTTGGAGTTGATTAAGTGCTTTTTTTCTTCCAGCAATCCATGACGTCTCTTCAGCCTTCACATTTTAACCCCACGAGTTCTCCAAGACACCTGATATATGTTACGTCAAGGTTCTTTATCATCTCTTCATTTTTCCTCACGACGAGAATTGCATGCAACCCTGCCTCCTTTGCTGCAAGATAATCTTCTAAGAGACTATCGCCAACGTGAACTGTTCTGAGGCGGCTTGTACCCAGCATTTCTAGTGCTTTTTCGAAGATCTTTTTTTCTGGCTTGAAGGAATTTGCAACGTCTGGTGTTACAAAAGCATCAAAATATTCTAGAATATTATTGTCTTTTAAGAAAAGCCTTACCTCCCAGCTTAGATTGTTGCTAATAATCCCTAGACGAAAACCTTGTTTTTTCAGCTTTTCAAGGATCTGGGGGAGATCCTTCTCGAGCCTATAGTTGCTTTTATCAAACCAGAAATGTAATAGGTCGAGACCTTTCCTTGGAAGGTTGAGCATTTCTAAGACCGCGTTGTTCAAGCTTATATAGTATTCCCGGGGGTTTGAGAAATTATCGAGAAGAGAATCATCTATCCTTGTGAACATTTTCTTTATGTACTGAGGATCTTTTTGTACACCGAATCTTCTGATAAACTTTGAGATTATAACCTCTGGGGGGTCGAATATGGCAAGAGTATCTACGAGGTCGAAGGTTACTGCATCATAGTGTCGCCTGCTCAGCAATGTTATCCCCGTTTATCTTGATCAGTGTTATCTTTTTCCTCCCAAAATATATGAATGTATTAGTTGACCTGCGCCAATAAGGCAATTGGAAAAACCACGTATTTTTCCATGTGCCCGGATTAGCTACTTTCCTGGCATAATCAATACCCGAGATGTGGGTGTGCCCAGCTATGAGCCATTCACACTCGCTACCAAAGATCTCCTTCAATCTTTCTTCGAGAGCGAGCTCTTTCCCCAGGAAAGAAGATATTCTATTGTAGAGATGTGCTAAAACTCCATTTTTTAGAAAAATATCGCCATGTACAACACAAACTTTCCGTCCGCCAATACCGATAACGAGTTTCCTAGGCGCTATAACAATTATTCCTCCATCCTCATCTATAATAGCCACATTGTCTATTATTGGATCATGGGAAGCACCGCTGGTCACATATATGAGTTTCTTCGGTAAAGCTTTGTTGTCTACTATTCTCTTAATATAATATATGACCTCTCGCGGGCTTAGAGGAAAGTGTAGGTCCTCGAAGAGATCTCCTGCAATTATTAGACAATCTGCACTGAACGTTTTATAGGCTTCCAGTATATACTGAAGCGCCCTACATGGCTTATCTCTCTTGCAGTGAAGGTCAGATGCTATTATAGCGTCTCTACATACAGGAATATTGGACACGCTCATTTAATGTTCACCCACAACACACAATTTAAGGTGGTCTACACTAAATATCTAGGTGTATTAGAAGATGAATTTAAAAAAGACAATTCCTTTATTCCTAATGTTTATCATATTATTTTCTGTCATACCAGTACTTAAAGCAGAAAACGAGTCTTCATTTCCCGAGATCAACGTTTACATTAACGTGAGAGAAGACGGCAACGCGACTGTATATTATAACATAACAGGATTTGGTGCTACAAAATTTTGGATATTTCTACCAAAGAATGAGACGATAATTGGAAGGTCTTCCAAGGGATCATTTAGTATAGTCAACCATACATCCAGCTACTATTTTTACTACAACTCTACAATCAATGTTACTCCGGGAGACGATAACACCTACTCGTTCCAGCTCAGCTATGAGTTCCCCTTTGCTTCGATAATGGCAGACTATAATGGCTGGTTTATGTCCCCAGCCCTTATAACAGAACCAGACATTGAGATGACAGTCTACATTAAAATACCAAACCTAAAACGTATTACTCTCGAAGAACCCAAGCATATAGGCACAAAGAACGGATATCTTGTCTACGTACTGCAAGGTCAGCTTTACTCTCAGTTGGGTGGTCGAATAATTATTGAATATGATATGACGGTTCCAGTACCAGTTAAAACTTATTCGAAAAGCTTCAATGATACCTTGGTTAAGATTGAATACCCGATATACTATCTTTCTTTTGCAGAAAAAACTGTAAACATCGCTGGTGAAGCTATCAAGTACTATATTGATATATTCTCCATAAAACCGCGGGAACTCGAGTTTAGGTTCTATCTACCAAAGCAGGCTATGGGCGGAATAGGTACCTTAGGTTTCGTTAGAGGTTCAGACATAAACGTCGGTGGAGAAGGCCCCATACAGTTAAACTTAGCGCTGATGAGATATGCTCCAGGCTATCATGAGACAACTATACTGCATGAGATGGTCCACATGTTTCTTGGAAAGCTAAACGTGGAGGCAAATGACAATGTTAGATGGTTCCATGAGGGCATGGCGGAGTATATATCTTTACATGTGGCCGAGGAACTAGGAATAAAGGTAGAGGATATATTAAACAATTTGGACAAACTGTCGAAGACTCTCTATGATAAACTTGGCGGCAAAATAGGTTTTATAGAAAATTGGCCTGATGGCAACGATATACTTGAACCCCAGGCCTATCTTGCAAGCTACTACATCATAAAGACTCTAGCAGACCAGTATGGAGGGATCAATTACATAAAGAGAGTCTGCAAGGCTATCAAGGACCGTGGTGGTGTACGCTCCACACAGGATGTTGTAGATGTTTTAAGCGAAGCCGCTGGCAAAGACCTTAGCGGACTCTTCTCAAAATGGGGTTTTCATAACATTTCTCCGTGGAACAAGACTGAAGAAAAAGAGCAACAGAAACAACAAAACGAAAATTCCGAAGAAAAAGAACAGGAGACCAACATCTTAGACACTGCTAGGGGAACCATAATAACTATTGTCGTCGTTCTCGCAGGAGCCGCTGCATTCATAGTCTATATATTGAACAATAGGATCATTAGAGAAGTGGAGCTTGCCCTCTCAGCACCTATAGTTCCAGAAGAAAAATAAATAAAACAGAAAGAAAGATTTTACTCTTCTATTTCTTCTATATGAATAATCGTTACTGGACAGGCTTCAGCAGCACTCTTGACACAGTCCTCTAGCTCTTCGGGCACGATACCCTCAGACAGACTACCATTAACTCTGTATTTTTCTACTATCTGGCTCTTTCCGTCTTCCTCGCTCATCTCGAAGACTTCTGGGCACAAGCTAACACATGCCATATCACTTATGCATTCATCCCTGTCAATTGTAACTTTAAACTTCTTTGCCATTTTCTCAACCATGTAGGAAAAAGATTATGCTGTTATTAAAGATAACTATCCATTTAGACCTTTTTTTCCTCGACAAACACAGACCCATAGCCAACGTAGACAATCTTGTTTGGCGCCAGGCTGTCAATAACCTCTTTCTTATGAGTCGAAATAATTAGGGTGATGTTGTGTTTTCTGGCAATCTTGCCGAGATTTCTGGCGACCCTTCTAGCTGTAAGCGAGTCTAAATGTGCTGCAAACTCGTCTATCAGTATTAGGTTAGGTTTTTCGGCTAGAAGACTAGCTATCTTGGCTCTTTCTTTCTGTCCTGTTGAGAGTTCGTTGAATCTTGCTCGATAGAAGACGGCGTCCGAGAGTCCGCTCATGTTGAGTATTTCTATGGCTGCATATATGTCTCTGAGTTTGTTATACATGTGCTGTAGGAGCGGTTCGTAGCCAAAGTTTGGCTCAATCTCTCCTGGAAACAATATCGCTATCTTTGTATTTTTTGGAAGCTCAATTTCTCCCTTATCCAGGATATATTTTGTTTCTCCGAGAAGAAGCGCCTTTCCAGCGATAAGTCTCAAAAGTGTCGTTTTTCCAGCACCAGAAATGCCTGCAAGGACAACTATTTCTCCAGGATGTATTTCTAGGTTAACGTCTCTGAGTACTTGTCTTTGAACAACCCTTCTAGTCACACCGAAGGCTTTCAAAGCTTCCGCTAAGGGAGGGGATAGAGCCGATATGTCTAGGACGCTTTCATAAGACTTCCATACACCTTTAAGCTTGATTGGACCTTTTAGGGGCTCGATTCCAGTGTACCTTGAAACATAGAGTCTACCTTTATGCTTGGAGGCTATCGGGTCGGTTTCCAGGAACTTGTTGATTATTTCTTCTGCCTCCTTTGTAAGAGGATAGTATAGAGCTGGCCTGCCACTTGCGGTGTCCCAAAGATACTTGAAGCCCACTTTTTCGAAGAATGGATGATACCTAGCCATCATGGCAATAGTTTCAACAATATGTTTGGGCTTCTTCATCTCTGGAATCCTTCTTTCCTTTATCCACTCGACCGCCGCCTTTACCGCAAAAGACCCTAGTCCATCACCCCTGTAGTCTGGGTGAATTACTACTCTGGATATCCTAGCCGCTGCGGTATTACACCTTTTCAATGCTTCCTCTTTTATCTTCTCAGCCAGCAGATACCTTGCTCTTCTACGACCATATAAGGACTTGTTTACAAGGAACTCTTTCTTGAGCTTTTCTTCTAGAATCTCAGGCCAGAAGGTGGGATATATCCAGTCTCGAGGAAAGACTTTCAACCTGATATTTTTTTCTATGTATACTTTACCATCTTCCTTGACTCTTCTATGCATTAGAGGTATAGGTGTATCGACTCTAACATAACCTACTATTCGAGGCTCATATGGCAACCTTTCAACCAGTTCAAGCACAAGGAAACGGGATGCAGGCAAAGAACCCTTTATTGCGACAGGTATACACTCTTCTTCAGGCTGAACATTTGACTCTATTATCCTTCCGTCACTACATTTCCATACGGCTACAATCTCTTTTTTGGATGCGTAGTGGTATTGTTCTAGCTCTATTATCGATATGTAGTCTTCAAGGGTTTCAGCTTCCCTAGCAAGAATCTTGTATGTGTAGAGAGGTTCTCCAGAGAGCGGATTGAACCTTGGGTAACTATACTCTTTTCTGAATAACGGGTATATTAGAACCCAGTCTTCGCCCCATTTTCTGTATACTTTTTGACCCTCCTCTGTCTTTTCCACCTTGATTATGTCTCCCGAATTTATCCATTGGGCGACTACTGTTTTTAGTTGTAATTCATATTTTTTCTTATGACTGTCTACTAGATATATTGCAGAATCTTTCCATCTCTCCCAAAATTTAGGTAGTTTTCTTCCAATAACCTTTCCTTCCAAAACGCTCCGCATTATTTTCTATATAACTATTATTATGTATTAACCTATTCCTTCATATATGTGGACTACAACATATTTTTCTAGGAATCTATGACTCTAATAAGAGCATTGATAATCAGGGAAGAATATATAAACATGATACTTTCGGGGAAAAAGATCTGGGAAATCAGAAAATTCAACACAAATATTCGAGGACCCATAGCTCTCATCTCTAGAGGATATCTCTACGGTTTCGTGCATCTTAAGAATACCTTTAAGATAGACAAGGAAACTCTGAAGAGATATAGAGACAAGCACGGTGTTCCACCAGAGTTCATTGATAAATATGCTGGAGACAGAGAGGAGCTTTATGTATGGGTGCTTGAGAAGCCTTTAAGACTTGATAAGCCCTTAAAAATAAGCTATGCTAAGGGTGTTCAGGTTTGGGCACATATTTCGCTAGAAGAGATTTTAGAAAAAATAGAAAATTCCGACCTCAAATCAAGTGTGGAGAAAATGTATTTGAGGGTGCTTCTTAATGTCGGAAAAGAAGGAGGAAAAAGAGGAATTTGAGGAAAAAAGCCTCCAAGAACATGTTTTCGAAATGTTAGAAACCCTTCGAAAGATTCTAATTTACAATATAGTATTTATAATAACCTTGTTCCTTATTCCTTCATCGTCAAATTTTCTCGAAAAATACCAACCACTTATATTTAGACTAATGGAGATAACCCAGCAACAGATCCTTGGTTTTGAGAACAACGAGATCACAGCTCCTATTGCAAGTTTTCTTGGAGTAAACAGTAGCGACGTTATCCTCATTGCTCACGGGTGGTTTGACTCTATTGTTGCTGCGCTATATCTCGCTGCGTTAATAGCGATCATTGTTATGGGTCCAGTGACCGTATTTTTCGTATATAAGTTTATTGAACCGGGTCTTTATCCCCACGAGAAAAGGGTTGTGAAAAAATATGTTGTGGCTATATTTCTGCTTTTTACATCTGGCATAATCTATGCATATTTCGTGATTATGCCGCTCATGTTTGTCATCTCCGTCTGGCTGACAATTATAGGCGGCGCCAAGCCAATATTCACTATTGAAAACTTCTTCAACACAGTATTCCTTGGCTGCGTTAGTACGGGAATCTTATTCATGCTGCCTCTATTTATAATGCTCTTAGCAAAGATAGGGGTTGTGTCGTCAGAGACTCTTCAGAAGAACTGGCGTCTAGTGATCTTCTCGGTATTTGCGTTCACTGCAATCATAACGCCTGATCCGACTCCAATTAGTATGATAGCCTTATCTGTACCTTTCGTTGTCCTATATTCGATAAGCGTATACCTGGTTAAGAGAATTGAGAAAAGCGAAAAATCCTAACTCTTTTTCCAGACAAGCAAGTAATTATCTATCTCTTTTAACACCTTGTCTACTCCCCAAGACAGCTGGCTCCAGGTTTTTGCACGAACTATCACCTCTAATAGGATAGCTCCCTTCTCGATTTTCCCGAACTTGTGTCTTATTTCAACATATACTCCTCTCTTTAACAATTTTTCTTTGATTGTCCTGAGAGAATCCTCATATAGAGGTGCTATAGTACTGTAGGTTATGCTCTCTTCAGCGTATTTTACGATAGTAGCCTTCCATGGAAAGTTCTCTACATGCTCTTTTTCATTAATGTGCTTATTTCTAAGTGATTCTTCCATTATAACTCCAAGAGTAACAAGGTTTAAAAAGATTAAATTTATATTGATAATGGCTGAGGTGGAATGTACCACCAAATTATGTAGTAAAGGCGGGAACTTTTAGACTCTGTTCTAGCCTTAGCTCTATTTGCACCAATTTTTGGGAAAACTATTTCTTTAAATCAGAATTTTTAGGAGGTGATTTAAATGAGTAGTGTGAGAACTCTCGAGCAGAAATTTGATCCTAAGAAATATGAGGAAGAAATACTCGAGTTTTGGGAAAAAGAGAAAATATACGACAAGGTTAGAGCCTCGCTGCAAGGCAAGCCTAAGTTCTACTTTTTAGATGGGCCACCCTATCCCTCCAGCGATACACCACACATTGGCACTATATGGAACAAGGTTCTCAAAGATTCGATAATAAGATTTAGACGGGCTCAGGGCTATGATGTCCACGACCAGCCTGGCTATGACTGTCATGGACTTCCCATAGAAGTAAAGGTCGAACAGATGTTTGGATTTAAGACTAAGAAGGATATAGAAAATTATGGTGTCGATAACTTCGTTAAGGCATGTGAAGAATTTGCGCTGAAGAACGTAAAGGCTATGACAGAGCATTTCAAAAATTTTGGCGTTTCAATGGATTGGGAAAAACCCTATCTTACTCTAAACAGGGATTATATGGAGAGCGCGTGGTGGCTCATAAAGAGGGCGGATGAAAACGGTCTTCTTGAAAAGGGTGTAAAAGTAGTTCATTGGTGTCCGCGATGCGAGACCACCCTTGCTGACTACGAGATAACTGAGTATAGGGAGTTAGAGGATCCTTCCATATATGTGAAGTTTCCAGTAAAGGGCGAGAAGAACAAATACATCGTTATCTGGACGACTACGCCGTGGACACTGCCTGCGAACGTCGCTGTCATGGCTCACCCGGACCTAGAATATGTCTGGGTGGAGGTTGACGGAGAAGAACTGCTTCTAGCCAAGGATAGGCTTGAAGCTGTTATGAGCGAAGCTGGAATAAAGAATTTCAAGGTAAAAAGGACTGTAAAAGGCTCTGAGCTTGAAGGCCTCGAATATGAGCATCCATTAGTAGAAGAAGTGGATGTTCAAAAGAAGTTGGTAGATGTCCATAGGATAGTCTTGTCAAGTGAATTTGTCTCGGCAGAAGAAGGTACTGGTCTTGTGCATGCTGCTCCAGGGCATGGAGAAGAGGACTTCATTGTGGGTAAGCGATATGGCCTGCCAGTTATATCTCCAGTTAATGATCAAGGAATATTTACTGAAGAAGCCGGCAAGTATAAAGGGCTTAGAGTAAGAGAAGCCAATGATTTGATAATCGAAGACCTAAAGAGAAAGGGATACTTGTTCTATGCAACAAAGTTTAGGCACAGATATCCTGTGTGTTGGAGATGTAAAACTCCCCTAATAATGAGAGCTACGCCACAATGGTATATCAGAGTAACACACCTAAAGAACAGGTTTCTAGAAGAAGCCCTGAAGGTTAAGTGGATACCCGAGTGGGCAGGATATGCCAGGTTTAAGAACTGGCTCGAAGGTCTGAGAGACTGGATCGTATCTAGGCAGAGGTACTGGGGGACCCCGCTCCCAGTATGGGTGTGTGAAAAATGTGGACATAGAGTCGTTGTGGGTTCAGTCAAAGAACTGGAAAAACTGGTTGGTAAGAAGCTGGAACTAAAGGATCTACATAGACCATGGATAGATAACATCAAATTTAAGTGTCCAAAGTGTGGAGGAGAAATGAAGAGAGTTCCAGATGTACTCGATGTTTGGCTTGACTCGGGTGTAGCATTTTATGCCTCGTTAGGATATCCTCAGAGAAGAGAACTTTTCGAAAAGCTTTGGCCAGTCGACTTTATAACAGAAGGACATGACCAGATAGCTGGATGGTTCTTCTCACTACTAAGATGTGGGCTCATAACGATGGACACTTCACCCTATCGGACTGTTCTTATGCATGGTTTCGCTTTAGACGAGAAAGGCAGAGAAATGCACAAGTCTTTAGGAAACTATGTGGCACCACAGGAGGTACTTAAGTTTGACAAGGGAAGCAGAGACGTTCTCAGATGGTTTGTTCTCAAAAACACTATATGGGAAGACCTAAGATTTTCGTGGAACGGGCTGGCACAGGTTTACGACGACCTTCACCTTATATGGAACGTATACTACTTCGCTACACTATACATGGGTCTAGACAAGTTTGATCCTAGGAAGTATACTTTGGAACAGCTTGAAAATCATCTGAGAAAAGAAGACAAATGGATGCTTTCTCGCATTGAGAACATTGTGAAAGAGGCTACAAAGTATTTTGAAGAATACCATATACACAAGGCTGCAAGGCTTCTTAGAGACTTTATAACTGAAGATGTGAGCAGATGGTATGTTAAACTTGTCAGACCTAGAGTTTGGGTTGAAAAAGACGACCCAGACAAGCTTGTAGCATATGCGACACTTTACTATGTTTTGAAGAGATTCCTTCAGCTGTTGTCACCTATAGCACCGTTTATAACTGAGAAGATTTACAGAGACTCGTTTAGAACAGACGAAGAACCGGAAAGCATACACATGCTTCCGTGGCCAAAGCCTAGAGAAGAGTTTATCGACATAGAACTAGAGAAGGCAATGGAGATCGTTAAAGATGTTGTTGAAAAAGCACTTGCTACTAGGATGAAGGCTGGAATAAAGATTAGACAGCCTCTGCCGACGTTATATGTGATTACGGGCTCCCCTGAGATAAAGGGTTCCGTGGAGCTTCTGGAGAATGTTGTGAAGACGCAGGTTAATGTCAAAGAGATAAAAGTTGTTGGTCTAGAGGAATTAAGTAAGTTTATAGACATCGTCGTCAAGCCTGTGTACAAGGTTCTTGGACCCAAGTTTAAGAAAGATGCTGGAAAGATTATAGCCAAGCTTGGAGAAATAAACGGATATGAGGTAAGAACCGCTCTCGAGAAAGATGGAAAGTATGTTCTGAAGATAGAAGAAGCAGAGTTCGAGATAACGTCTGACATGGTCGAATTTGAAGAAAAGTTTAAGGAAGGGTTTGAAGGCGTACCCTACGGAGACGGTTACGTCGTCCTAGACACGAAAATAAGCGAAAAAGAGCTTGCAGAGGGGCTCGCAAGAGACATCCTCAGAAGAATACAGTTTATGAGGAAAGAACTCAACCTACCTGTAGACGCATTTATAGAGACTGTAGTCTATGTTCCAGAAAACTATCGTGAAATGCTCCAGGAATTTGTTGATTATCTAAAAAACGAAAGCAGGTCTAAATCGTTAACCTTTGTCCATAAAGAGGAGGAAGTCAAAGGTATTAATATTAAGGACTGGGAAATAGGCGACATCAAGGTCAGGATAGGCATCCGCCTTACTGATTAGATTTTCCAATTTTTTCTAGTATAATTTCCTTCAATCTTCTTCCGTCTCCAAGCATATCATGGTTGTTGTTGAAAAAGACATATGCCTTCTTCGGCTTAGCATTAATAATTTTTTCAGCAACTTCCTCAAGCTCCTCATCTAGGTAGCCGTAATTATACCATGTAAGCCTCCCATGCATCCTAATATACACAGTGTCTTTAGACACTATGACACCAATATCTGGAAGGCCTTCATACAAGGGAGAGTCTGGTGTTACAATATAGATTCCGAGTTCTGAAACTGATTTGACAACTTCTGCTTTAAACCACGTCTTGTTCCTAGGTTCTAAGGCGATTTTTTCACACAACTTACTATAGCTTACTAGACGCTTGAATACCGTCTCATTAAATGTCAGACTAGGAGGAAGTTGGAATAGATAAAAGTCTATAGACCCTTCAAGATAACGAAATCTTTCTCTAAATCTTTTCCAGACTTGCAGGGACTTTTCGTTAAGTCTACGTATGTGAGTTATACTTCTGTGAACTTTAATTGCCCAACGTAGAGAACTCCCCACCTTTTTCCAGTTCTCTACCTGTTTTTCTCTTGGAAAGCTGTAAAAACTCATGTTGAGTTCGACTGCGTTAAAGCCAGAGTGCTCCACATACCATTTCAGTCCATCGGGGTTCCATGAGTACTTCCATCCAGATGTTCCGATATATATCTCCATTTTCTCTGAGTAATTATTAAGTATCAAGCACATTATTACTTTAGCTAGGATATACTCTTTGGAAGTGTGTGAACAAGGATGAAACGAGCTTTACTGCTCGTAACGGCTCTAATGGTAATGATGTCAGTGTTGCTCAGCGTTAATGCTCAAACTTACCTGATATATGGGAAAATTGTAGATGAACATGGAAAACCTGTACCAAATGCTATAATTGATGTAATACACAACAATCTTCTCGTAACTACAACGCGCACCAACTATAAGGGCGAGTTCAATTTAAGGCTTAGTCCAGGAGAATATATTTTAAGGATACATAAACTCGGTTATGAATTATTAGAAGTTGAGCTTGTTTTAACACAAGAAAAAGCAGGAAATATTGGAACTTTCACCCTCAAATCTGCTCTATCCATAATACCTGAAGCGTCTAATCTTGAAGTCCTTCAGGGAGATATTGTCCCAATACATATAAACCTGAAAAACAACGGAATTTATCCACTCAATATATATTTCAGCATACATACACCTGAAGGCTGGGATGGATATATAAAATCGCCATCAGGACTAACTGTCAAAAATATCGTTTTAAAGGAAGGTGAAAACAAAACAATAACGTTAAACGTTTTTGTGTCTAGAAATGCGCTAGGCAGGTATTTTGTTAACCTCTCCGTTTCCTGGGTTAACTTCACCAAGATATTGCCAATAGAATTCAACGTAAATAAGCGAGATTGGAGATTCATAGAGACCCCATATGCAGAAATAGAAGCTTATCCGGGAAAGACACTAAAAATACCGTTAACCATTAAAAACACTCTAGGGATAGACTCTAATATCAAAATAAGGTATATTGCACCTAATAATTGGCCAATATTTCTCGTTGACAAAGAAGGAACCAATATTGAGTCTATATTCCTGAAAGTTGGTGAGACAAAAGAAGTGTTTCTCGAAATACATGTTCCACTAAACGCCTCTCTGAGCCTTGCATCAGTACATTTAATCGCTGAAGCAGAAAACGCACGCTCGGAGATAGACATAAATATCAATGTTCAATCCCGTTTTGACCTTGTAGAAGTCGAAGTTCCAATTACTACCGTTAAGGGTATTGGAGGAGGCAACCTTACATTACCTGTCAGGATTAAAAATCTAGGCTCGCTTCCTTCCACGTTCCTTCTATCTTACTCCTGTGAAATAGCTGGTGTTAAGGTATTCTTTAAAAATCCTGATGGAATGTTTGTGGACAAGATCACCTTAAATCCAGAAGAAATACAAGAACTTACATTACTTGTCGAGATCCCACCTAATATAAGTCCAGGAGTCTTTAACATTGTAATTTCGGCTAAAGGACGTTTCAGTTTCTCTGAAACAAACATTAGAGTCGAGATCCTTGGAAAAAAAGACTTTGAGATACAAACTCAGAACTTTGGAGTTTCTGTTGCTCCAGGTTCTTCCATAAACTTCGTCCTCTCTATAAGAAACACGGGAACCTTGGCGATAAATTCATTGACAATAGTTCCCGTTGACATTCCAAAGGGAATAGAAGTTATAATTGAGGAAAAAAACACGACACTGCTTTCTGGAGAAGAAAAAAGAATCATCATAAGAGTCAAGGTTTCCGATCAAACAATTGAAGGATTCTATAATGTCCCCCTGGTAATAGATGCAGACGGAATAAGAAAATATAGGATACTTGTTGTACAGGTACAGTCAGAGTCTGGTCTGAGCTATTTCATATTTGCTTTGATGATCATTGCTATAAGTATCGGAATAACACTTTACAGCAGATATTACAGAAAGGGATGAAAATGGATATTACAATATTACCCCTCCTATATATTTTAGGCATTGAGGTTGCTTTCACACCCTGTTTTTTCCCAGTGATTCCCATATTTCTCACGTATATACTAAGAAGTAATA
>CAZJJA010000021.1:0-18747 GCA_964546235.1 uncultured Thermofilaceae archaeon
ATCTTTTAGTAGTTTTTTCATAGCATACATAGTCTAGAGTGAGCAAAAACATAACTGAACCCGCTAGACCAAAGAATAATCTGAAGTCAATGTGATTAAGGATATTCTTTAGGGCGAATGAGAGAGCTCCCAGCCAGACTCCATATATCCCGCCTTCACGTGGCAGTCTGATGATCCTCGGCACGTTATTCACCTAATCATAGGGTTTGACAGTGGAATATAATGTCTTGACATATCAGGTTAACTTTAATAAATAATAAACATTACTAAAATGCTTGGTCTCTATGTCTATCTACCAGGAATACAAGAAAAGAAATCTCGAACCATGTCACGTATTTATAGCCACGAGTCTAGCACTGTTCAGAAAGTATGGCGCGCTGAACTTTGGAGTTGTGATTGTCGCCATGGAGGATACTGGCAGGAAACTGGCACAGCTAGCCCTGAAGGAGAAAGGCGAAAGCATAAGATCACTGAGTATTCCCGATATGATATCTCTTTTGAACCAGATGATAGACATGAACTCTGAACTCAAGACCGAACTCGTTGGCGACTCCCTAATTGTGAAGTCCAGGTCTTCTCTCTGTAAGCTATGTCCCAGGGGTGTAGGTGGTCTTGAACTTCCCGGAAGGCTTTGTCCATACTTGGGTTTGATCAGAGGGTTCGTGGAAGAGATTACTGGACTTTATCTAGAGAGCGACTTCAATAGCGATTTCTTTAAAAGAGATGGAGACTATTGTGTGATAAAGTATTCTGTAAAGACAAGAAAGTAAAGAATTTAATAAATAAAGGTTTTAAATCCATGTGTCATATATGGAGATTAAAAACCTGAGGGATATCATAATTAATACTATAGAGGAATATAACAGATATCATTCCCCAGAAGTTGAAGCCAAGCTTATTAAAATAGTAGACAAGAAATTCATTGTCGAGTTCCGTGGAACATTCTGTCTAACCTGCGGTTTCTACGACTACTTCGACGACCTAGTATATATGCTAGAAGACAAGAGAGTCAAGACCAAAATCACAAACATCGAGGAGATAGAAGATGGTGGAATAGTAGAGTACAAGATTTTAGACGAAGGAGAGGAAGCTGAGCCTTCTAGACGGAGATTGCCTGAAAAACTTGTTCTAATTTTTGACTAATGTTGAAAAAGATAATAGAGAATTTTATAAGTGTATAACACATTATATAGCTGCTAAGTGAATAGATATGGTATCTTGGAGTTCTGCTTTTGCAACAGCGTTTAAGATAGTGTTGATGAGCATTATTTGGGCAATCATCGGCTTGATATTAATAGCGATAGGACTCTCTATGATGGGTCCGATTTTTACACCACCTACAATGACGCATTTGCCGCGATATAATATGACAGGCTCTGCGATTTTAGGGCTTATGGTCGCGATAATCGGATATGGTATCCTGCTTCTGGGAACTCTTGCCTCGTTTCTAAAATATTCTGCCGAGTATTATGCTAAGGAAATAAGAGAGAAAGGAACTTTGTATCAAGTTCAGCAGCCCACATATTAATCCTTATATTTTTTATCGAACATTTACTCCGTATAGTTGTTTTCAAAATCTAATTAATATATATTAATGGAAATTATTAAAAAACATTTATATAATATTCTTCCCATAGCTTTTGATTGTTATCAAGAATTTTATTGGAAAAAATTTTATACATTGATAAAAATATAAATATTAGTGGAATAGATTGCTCCGCAGACTCACTCCCGTACTCCTCCTCGCCTGTCTAATCCTAACGACTATCGCACATTGCCAGCCACAATGCTCTACGGAAGACCCTTCGGGAGACTTGTTAAATATTTGGTCTGGAGACTTTGTTGGAAACGTAGCCCCGTGGGCAGACATAAGTTTGGTTACAGTTTCCCTTAAGGAGGATATTCTTCTCATAAATATTTCCTTCAACTCTCCATTAGAGGAAGGGTTGGAGGAAGGCTTAATCATATATTTTGCCGTAGACTATGACCTTGTTCCTGACAATAATTATAAGAGCCAGCCCTTTGCCGGCTCCGACACATTTTTCTCTCTAGTTCTCGATTCAACCGAACCCAGACTTGAAAAGTATGCATATAGGGAATGGGGTTGGGATAGCGTTCCCACGGGTGTTAGCTTCTCTTTGGGGGTAAAAAGTGTAGTTTTTCGAGTTCCCTTTAAGGAGGCTTCTGTCTCGGAGGAGGTGGTTTTCAGAGTTATAAGCGAGATTAAAAGCGGGGAACTTTCTGGCGTTGGCGACTTTTACCCGGACGAAGGTCTATGCTCGGCTTCATTAACTCAGCTGTCTGTTCTCGTGGTTCATGTGCCTGGCGAAGTGGATACCGTTAAAGTAGACGGTAAGGAATACCCTGTTGTTGAAGGTGTCGTCGAGGTTTCTCTGCCTGTGGGAGAGCACTCTATTGGTATTCCCTGTATCTTAAATGTTGGAGAAGGTGAAAGACTTGTTTTCAGTGATTGGATTGGCGCTAATGGGGACTGCTCTGGTACCGTCTATGTGTCTTCTGGACTCGTTCATGTGTGGGCGCGCTATGTTAGGGAGTTCTTCGTAAACGTGAGTAGTAGTGTAGGCTCGGCATGCTGTAGCGGGTGGTACGAAGAAAACAGTAGCGTTGAGATATCTGTTGACCCGACCGTAATGATGTATGGAAATGGTACACGGCTTGTGTTTGCCGAGTGGCATGGAGAAGTCGGCCTTAAGGAATTCGACAGGTTTAGGCCTAGCCAGGTTGTCCGCGTTACCGGACCATTAAGTGTCTCTGCGTCTTGGAGAAGAGAGTACCTTGTTAGAGTTTCTGGTACTCCGTGCTTTGGGGTCGTGGAAAGGTGGGTTTCCGAGGGAGAGGTCTTTGAGTTTTCGTCCCCCTATAATTGTTCTTCAGATGGAAAGATCTATGTTTTCGCTAGTTGGACTGGTAGCATTACTTCAAGCAATCCAATGCTTTGCGTGAGGGTTTCCGGGCCCTTGGTAGACAGCGTTGTTTGGAAAGTGTCTGTCCTGACGGAGCTTGATTTTGTAGACAATGATGGAAATCCCGTCAATGTGGATGATGTAGTTGTCAGGTGTAATGGCGAGGATTTCAGGTTCGACGTTTCTGGAAGCAAGGCTTCTCTGTATCTGCCAGAAGGCGATTGTGTAATAGTTGGTGTCGATGTTGGTGGTTTCTACGAGCTTGTGAACGAGAGCCTAGATCTTGGAGACAGCAATATCGTAGGGTTGAATGTAAGCGATCTAGTGGTTGTAGTTAAGGATGAGTTTGGCAGACCTGTTGCTGGTAAGATGGTTGTTGTAGAGAGTGATGGCAATAAGAGAACTGTTGTTACGGGCGAGGATGGCAGAGCTGTGTTCGAAGACTTGCCTCCAGGAGACTATCAAGTGAGCATTGGGGACGCGCCTGGCAAGCGGATAAGAGTTTCGGGTGATACAAGTGTAGAGTTTGTACCCCAGCCTTGGTGGCCCCTGATAGCTCTAACTGGCCTCGTAATTGGCGGTCTGGTTGGTGGTTACTATTTTGTTGCTAAGAGAAGGTGTATTAAGGAAAGGCTAAGGTTTGAAGAGCTTAAAGAGGAATTGTTTTCCTTGGCCAGTGATGTTGACATAACCTATGATACTCCGTTCCACCTGTCAGCCAATATTGTCGACAACTTTGTACGCGAGAGAAATCTCAGGGAATTCGTAGACGAACTCGAGAAAATGAGAGAAAGAGCCAGAAGTATTCTAGGAGACAGGAGCTTGAGAAGGATCGAGTCTAGGATAGAGCATGAGAAAAAAGAGCTTGGTTCCCTAAGCGACTCGAACAAGTTTTTAAAGTCTAGGCTTGACTATTTCCTGAAAAGGGAAGAAAGACTCTTACCCCAGCTTAAAAGACCTTTAGGAGAAATCGTCGAACTGGTTTCCAAGTATACTCGCTGTTTTAGTTGCTCACAGCTTGAAGATCTAGAAAAAAGGCTTTTCAAGACACGGGAAAACCTCTTTTCTGCAAAGAGTCTCATCGAGGAAAGCCGAAGGCTCGTCCAAGAAATACGTGACAAAAACGTCAAAGAGAAAAGTCTTATCAAGGAAAAAATGGAGGAATGCATGAAAAGGCTCCAGCGAATAAGGGATTTTGTCTCCTCAGTCTTCCAAGACTTTCTGCCAGAGAAGTCCAGCGACAATGTGCCAGAAGGCGTTCCATTTGCAGAGGGCGTTTTCTGGGGCGTTAAGCTGAGAATTGTCTCTAAAGAAGGATTTGACAAGTTCTTTAATATATGGGACAAGTGGGAAGACAGACTCTCTAAGGTTTCATGTGACTACTGGAACGCAAAGAAATGTCTACATGAAACGCATGAAAGATTGAAGAATGCTGAAGCTCATATAGAGGTCTGCGAAGAACTACTCGAATACCTTGACTCTAGGGCTAGGCTACTCAATGATGCTATTGAAGTCCTAGACCGGGCATTGAGGGCGTTGGATAAAGCTAAGATTAAATGCCAACTTATGTTAAGTGCAATAAAAACTCAGACAGCCAAGATTATTGAGGAAGTCATTAGGGGAGGCAAGCCTGCGCCTTCAGAGCCTTCATCGAGTGATGTTTATGGAAAACTAATTAGTACTAAGAGCAGCCTTGAAGCAAAGAAGACAAGCTATAGGTTTCTACTCGAAGACATGAAAGAGGCAAAGAAACAGGCTACCGAGTTGATCAGAGAGCTAGATGGATTCTTGAAGGATCCTCCTTTCAACAAGAAGTACCTTAAAAAGCTGAAAAACACCGCTATCACTTTTAGGGATCTCAGACGTTCAGCTGAAGAGCTGATTAAGGATATAGACAATATTATAAACTGGCTAAACTCTACCTTGTCGGAAGCGGACGCCAATCTTAGCGGTATCGACGCGCGCATAAGGGACTTCAGGAGAAAGATGGATGAAGGTTTTCGAGAGATGCTGGAAAGGCTGGAGAAGGCTGGTTCGCCCGACGAATGTATGAGGATCCGAGACGAGTTTTGGAGAAGCTGGAGGGACATTTTAAGATCCGTTGATGGCTACGAGAGAGCCGAGTCAAGATTTCCGGGAGATGACAAGATCCAGGAATTAAGGACAACTATTTTTGAGAGACTAAGGTGGCTTAAAGATTCCGTCAATGAGACGAAAAGACGGGCGGTTATTTCAGTAGCCCTTTTACGCGCTGCAGAAGTTATGCCAAAAAATAAGCTTCCCGAAATCGACTCCTTTGCTCGGAGACTAGGCAAAGCCTTTGACGACGCCTATAAAGCAGCGGACAAGATCTTCGGGAATTTAAGCTACTTGGTAGACGAGTTCGAGAAAAGAGGCATCGTTTTTATGAGCGACAACTTTAAGAATTTTGCCAAAGTTCCCTCAACGGCCATAACGTGGATAAACAGGATAAAAGCAGCTGTCGGTGCAGTAAAAACCCTGCCCAAGAAAATTGAGAAGCCAGAGGATGCATTAGAAAAGATTGCTACCGTACTCGACCTTGCCTCAGCGTTTGCGCCACTAGAAGGAATACCTCTTCTCGGTGTCGCATTATCCTTATACTCAGAGTTCCTAGAATTCGGCGTCCATATGGCCAAGTGGCTTAGGAGCACATTTGTTGACCTATTTTGGAGTGACATAATAGAGGAAAAAAGGCTTGACGCCAAGTTTAGCCTTGAGTTCCTGTTAAAGGGCGAGCTGAAAGATGTTATTGAAAAGATTGCTGGCGAGATAAACGAGTTTATAGGAGACATGGACCTCTCGAGGCAAGCGGCTAGACGCTATATAGCCGAGAGATTGTTGGGCGAGGTGGAGCGGGGGTGGGGCGGATAAGCGTTTATTAGGGCGACAAAACATGTTTTCTTGTGGCCTGTAGACGCGAATTGTATGAAGCCATAGTTGAGCGCTTTCTAGAGTTTGACGTGAATTCTGTCAAGAAGCTCGTTAGGGAGGCGTTGGACTCTGGCTGCGATGTAAACGATGTTATTGAGAACTCGCTTCGAAGGGCGATGAAGATAGTTGGCGATAAGTTTGAGAAGGGAGAGTTTTTCCTGCCTGAGCTGGTGATGGCTGGCGACCTGTTCAAGGAAGTGATGGACGAGGTTTTGATGCCTGTAATCGAGAAGGAGTCTAAAGGAGCCAGGGTTGGTAGGGTTGTCATAGGTACGGTCAAGGGAGATCTGCATGACATTGGCAAAAATCTTGTAGCAACCATGCTCAGAGTGAACGGGTTCGAGGTAATAGACCTTGGTGTAGATGTTCCGCCTGAAAGATTTGTCGAGGCTGTAGAAAAGTATAATCCAGACATTCTAGGCATGTCTGCTTTACTAACTACGACAATGCTTGAAATGAAGAATGTCATAGACGCTCTCAAGAGCGCTGGCCTTAGGGATAAGGTGAAAGTTATAGTGGGTGGTGCTGCCGTCGACGAGAAATATGCCGAGGAGATAGGTGCGGACGCTTACGCTGAAAACGCGGTAGAAGCAGTTAGGAAATGCCTAGAACTTGTTGGAAAAAGGTAAGCCATGGAGGAGGAAATTATAAGACAACTTGTTGATTTACCCTTTCTCCCAAGTTCCAAGACAGTTATAAAGACCGGCTTTTCTCTAGCTAAACCCAAGCCTGACGATGTGCTTGCCGATTTGGGCTGCGGAGACGGGCGTGTCCTCGTTTATGCTGCCAAGAACTATGGGATCTACAGCGTCGGCTACGAGCTAAACCCTGTTCTCGTAAGGCTGGCTAAGAGAGAGGTGAGGTGGAATGGGGTCGATGGTCTTGTTGACATTGTAGAGAGCGACTTTTTCGAGGTAGATCTCTCGAGGTTCTCGCTTATATTTGTCTATCCATCTCCCAAGATAACGCGGCCACTCTCCCTGAAACTTTTGTCCGAATGCAGACCAGGTTGCAGGATAATCGTCCATGATCACGCCCTAGAGGGCATGACACCGATGTACGAGGTCCACATTCCGACAGGCACGGTTCATGTCCACAAGGTCTACGTGTATGTTATCTAAGCTTTGCGCGGTAACTGTTAAATCTCTAGAACACTATCCTACTAGGAGAGCTAGTAGAGGTTTACAGCTTGACACGATCAAAGAGTGATATAGCAGAGTTCGTAGCAAACTTTAGACGCTACAAAGAGCCCTGGCAAAGGCGAAAAGGCTACAGGCTCTTTTATAACGAAAACCTCCTCTTGCCCGACGAGTACTTCGCTGAACTGGTCAAAAGAGCAGAGATTGAGCCTAGCGACATCAGAAACTACAACGACCCGTACAACCTCTCGGTGAGGATGATGATTTCGGAATTCTACAAAGTCCCTGTCGAAAACATCTTCTTTGGAGCTGGTGTCGACAGGATAATCTCGATGCTCGTAGACCTAGCCAAAGTTTTGGGCAAGAAGATTGCAGTCGTGGAGCCGACATACGAGATATATTCTGAAAGGTCTCTTTCTCGGGGCATTGAGCCCAAGAAGATATTGTTGAGGAACGACTTCAGCCTTAACGTTGAGAAAATCTTGGCAGAGGTTGACAAAGACTACATACTCTTTATATGTTCCCCGAACAATCCGACCGGCAACCAATTTAGCAGAGAAAAAGTCCTGACCGTTGTAGAGAACACGGACGCCCTCGTTGTACTTGACGAGACATATGCAGATTACGGGGAATACACCCTCATAGATTCGGCTATGTCCATCGAAAACTTCGTAGTACTCAGGTCTTTCTCCAAGTCATGGGGTCTAGCAGGGCTGAGAGCAGGCTTCGCCGTCGCCAGCGAAAAAGTCGTCTCTGCTCTCGAGAAACTCGATGAACCCTACAGTGTCTCAAGCGTCGTAAAGAAGATCGTGACAAGCGCGCTAAGCCTCTACGAAAAATATGTCTTAAAAAGCATAGAGGAGACTAAAAGGATCAGAGACTGGCTATATAAGAAGCTCCAAGAAACAAGTCTTACCCCCTATCCTTCGCAGGCAAACTTCATCCTCTTCAGATCTCAGAGAAAAGACCAACTTCTCGTGAGATTAGCCGAAAAAGGATTTCTCCTGAAGGATACGAGCAGCCTACCACTCCTACAGAACACGTTAAGGGTCACCGTCCCGCCACCGGATACGGCCGAAGAATTTGTCCAAGCTTTGAGAGAGCTTTTAGACCTGTGAAAAAGCGGAACCTTCATACACACCCTGCAAGTATGTATCTTGTATGCTACAACCCCTCGTTTTTGAAGCCAGGGCTCGTGATGGAGAATATGTTGACCAGAAAAAGTTCGATATGATCCATGTTTCTCGGAAAATAGCCCAGCTAGAGAAAGAATACGATATACGCTTCGACCCCGAATGCCCTGTCCCAGACGACCCAACACTCGCAAAATCAGTCTTCGAAGCGGGACTTCAGTTCGCAGAGGAAACAGGACTTTTGCTTATGGACGAAAACAGAGTTGTCAAGTATTCGAGAGACGAGATATTAGAAGCTCTGAAAAACGCCAGAAAGGAACTAGTACTAGGCTGGGGCAAAGACGCCCGTACACTTAGAGCCAGAAAGCCGGGCGACAGGGATAAGCCTTTCGTCTTCGGCGGTCTAGCGGGCACGCCGACACCTCTGGAGATATTCTATGAGACTGCTCTCTCCTATGCCCAGGAGCCTCTCGTAGACGCCATAGATCATGGAAGCATTTCGGAGGTTTACGGTATAAGAGTTAAAAACTATGCGCCATCGGAGGCTTTGGCGGGCATCGAAGAGATGAGAGCCATAAGGAGAGCTCTCGAAAACGCTGGGAGACCGGGAATGCACGTTCTCGGCGCAGAAAGTAGTGTGACCTCTATAGCCAGCCTTGCTACAATGTCGACAGGACTCCTTAGGAAGGGTGACGCACAACTCCTCCCCATACTCAATGAGATGAAGACAGACTACAACCAGCTGACAAAAGCGCTCGCTGGTCTTGTGAACGGTATCCACGGTGCAGCTCTTATAGATCCGATTGTGGGTGGCTTCGCCAGAGGCCCCGCGGGTTCTTCGATAGCATCCATAGCAGAGACCATTATGGCCCTCCTGGCATATGGTGCAAGCTATTTCCTGATACACCCCGTTCACATAACAAAACAGGCCACAACCACGGCCGAGTGTATGTGGATTGAAAGCGTTGTAGGACAGGCAAACGTGTATCTCCAGCTACCACTGGTAGCCGACATATGGCCCGCGTTCGGCACGGGGACTAGGGAACTTCTCTACGAGATAGCCGCAAACACAGTAGCATCTGTTGCTTCGGGAATGAACATTCTTGGACCAACCCCAACGGCCGGCTCAGTTCCTCATGGTTCAGGGCTTGAAGCAAGATTTATGGCAGAGATTGCCCTGAAGGTCTCCAAGGAGGGACTGAAGCCAGGAGATGCCTGTGAGATCGTAAAGGAGCTATACAAGAAGTATGGCGACAAACTCGCAAGCCCTGATAGAGGCAAGGCTTTCGGTGAAGTCTACGACCTGAAGCGTGTCGTACCAAAAAGCGAGTGGCTTGAAGTCTACATAGATGTGAAGAAGGAACTCGGAGACTTAGGAGTCATAGAATAGTTTTATCGACATTTTTATGCATGAACGCGCATGTCTTAGAATAAAAATCAAGATAAATCTTCCATTTAACCAAGAGAACATTGAAATCTATACTTCACATTGTGTCAGAGACAAACACTTCATCCATAGCTCCTGGTAATTCGTATCTTCCATCACGCCAACATGTTCCGCTTTTCCTCGAATCTCCTCATAAAGCCTGCGAGCCCTACTAGAAACCATGTACAGTTTAGCGCCGACAAGCGCGAGGTTTCCATACTGAAAAACGTTATCCACCCTTGGGAAAAGCCCTATCTTATAGGCTGACTTCACGTCCACGCTGCTCCCCATACTTCCAGCCAACACCAGTGACAATGGAAAGCGCCCAACCTTCCTTATTAGAAGATTAATAGCAGTAGATATCGCGGCTTTAGCTTTTTGAAACTCCCTAATATCCTTCTGCGTCAGACGCAGCCTAGCACCAAGGCTGACAAACTTTACCCCATTCACCTCGCCGTCAGGAAGCATTATCCTCCCGCTCCCGTCCACGATGCCGTGATCAACCAGGCTAGCAATAAGAGCAACTATAGCCGACCCCGACAAACCAACCTTCTCTGATCTCTCGGGAATCAACACGACTTTTCTTTTCTCTGCGTCGTAGTAGGCGTAGCTTGCAGCACCCTGTAAAGCCGTTGAACCACAGCTCAGCTCACCGCCCTCAATTGCTGGACCAGCTGGTGCTGATGTGACGAGGAACTTTTCTTTGTTAACTATGTATGCTATCTCGGTGTTGATCCCTATATCAGCCATGACCGTATACTTGGAAAAGCCGTGCATCAATGTAGCGAGTATTGCTGTAGATGCATCGCTTCCCACGAACGACTTTATAGCTGGTAAAACAAGAACCTTCCTAGCTTGCAGGTTTTTCTTCTCTCCGTTTAGCTCAATGACTTCATTCAGTGGATTCTCATAAGGATAATAGCCTAGGGGCGTAGGGTCTATCCCAAATGTTATCGGAAGGGCAACACTATTTCCGGTAAACACGGCACAATCTACATGTTCTCGTCCCGCTTTTTTGAGAAGAGAATATATCAGCTTAGAGACGGCTTTCAGGGTTTCTCGGCTCATCTTTTCAAGCTCATCTCTTCTCCTTACAATAACCGATATCCTACTTATCACATCAAGACCCCATCCAACCTGCGGGTTAATGGCAAAACCCTCCGCAACATTCCTTCCAGACCCAAAGTCTATCAGGACTCCGGCTATCTTGGATGAACCAACGTCTATGCCTGCACCAACTCCCTCGCATAGGGGATCTGTGTCAAATCCCAGCGGCTCTACACCATAGACGACAAGCCTTTCTCCGAGAGACTCCACCTCGAGACTAGCATCACCCTTAAGCCTAGCCTGGCAAGCAAGCCTATACTTTCCTGTATACCCGAACTTCTTCTCAACTTTGGTTGGAGCACTCAGCATTCCTTCGAGAACCCTTACCCTACAGTTACCACATATACCCCTCCCACCACACGGGAGAATAAACCAGCCAAGCAGATTTTTGATCGCATCAGCCAACAAGGTGCCTTCTTCAAACTCTCCTTCGAATTTTTCACCACGAAAATATAAAGAGACTCTGGGCATCTATTTCCCTCAAATGATTGCTACTTTTCTTCTCTCAACTTCTCGGCAACAGATACGAGAATCCTCAGCTTAGGCAAGACTATTTCCTCGTACTCCTTACCACCCCTAACCCCGTATAGCCCCCTGAAGCCACAGTCGGGCTTAATAAACCAAAGCCTGTCACCATATCTCTCTCTAGCCAGCCTAGCCAGCGAATATGCTTCATCAAAACTTTCAACCACGAGCTTCTTCGAGGAAATTATTCCAAAACTCAGAACTTTTCTTGATGCTACCAGGTCTTCTCTCGTATAGAAGTCTATATTTTCTGAAACATCATGATGTTCGTGATCCAAGAAGTTCGCGTACCTCAAGTTGAGCAATACATCCTTTAACAGCGTTGGGAGTCGTGAACAGACATGTACGCCGACCAGCTCAGATCCAGAAAATCCAGCCAACACGGAGTCGAGAGACTCCCGAATATAGCCAGTCGTATAACCGAATAGAATCCTCTTAGCGCCTACGATAACGGATAGAATTGGCTCATCAACACACACCATAGACGGCTTAACCTCCCGAGACAAAATATGCGCCAATCTCTGTATAAATTGTAGTAATTTCTCAAACTTCTCTCTGTCTGTCAGAACAGACCCAAATATATCACCGGGACGCTTGCCTACAAGCGCAATATTAGAGGCAACAGTAAAAGGACCAGTCAAAGCCAACCTATATGGAATACCCATCTCCTTTGCAACGTCCACGACGAGAGGATACTCCCAAGGAACAACAGGCTCAGCGTCCTCAAAGCTTCCGGAGAGAGTAAAACCTCTCTCATCTCGCGAAAGCACTCCTTGTTCGACAAGAGGTTCAAGGTACATCTCAACAAAGTCGCGGAGCTGGGGAAGCACAGGGTAATCGATACCTATTTCAACCTGGTCGTGAAAAGCTCTAAGAAAATTATCTCTTATAGGTTCTAGGGGGAAACTGCCGACAAGAGTAGTCAAAATGCCTGTCATACAAGTTCTGAACACAAAATCGCTATAAAAAACA
The DNA here is from genome assembly GCA_964546235.1 of uncultured Thermofilaceae archaeon. Classification (GTDB taxonomy): domain Archaea; phylum Thermoproteota; class Thermoprotei; order Thermofilales; family Thermofilaceae; genus JALVKT01. The sequence goes on from CAZJJA010000021.1 coordinate 12,179, forward strand.
ACCTGACAGCTATCAACTCACAATAAATTCGCAGTAGGGATCTCCCTTAAACCTGCACTTTGTTTCAACCGCAGAGAGTCTCCTACCAAGAGCGCCGGAGAAGAGTCCTGCCAGGAATCCTCTGGTAAAATCACACTCTCCTTCATAAAGGGATTCGTAGTTATCCCATATATGTATCCTAAACTCGCCCTTCTTCCAGTCAGCGTGAACGATCTCAACTACACCCATACCGAAAGATGAATAAAGCTCGAGAAGGCTCGTAACAGCAGATCTTTTGTCTAGACCCAATACCTTGACCTGTTCCTCAAATATTATCTTACCGTACTGTTCGCCCAAGTGAAACAGCAACGATTTGCCAGGACCCCCAAGCTGTTTCTGTAAACTATTAAAAACCCTAGACAACAGCTCCGCTGGAAAAACTACTACCCTAAATGTTCCACCAGCTGTCGTAACCGGGAAACCAAACTGGTCCACAACATAGCCGCCATAGTTTTTCGTGGATAAATTTGCCTTCAGTCCAGCTTTCCTCAATCTTTCAAGAACAGTAACTGGCTGTACTAGGGCCTGGCTAAAGTCAACAAAAGCAAAGATCCTTGTCTTACCTTCAATGACTGAGGAATTGAGTTCTAAAATCTTCACTCCAGCTTCCTCAATTATTTTTACAAATTCTTTTAAAACATCCTTAGCATCTTTTTCAGCAGAAACCATAAACTCTACTATTCTCCTATCCTTACTATAATATTCTACGAAAATATCCTTATTCGTTCTTGATCGCGACATCATTTATTTACCCGCATATATATTTCTGCATATATATTTCTAAAATACTAGATAATAATATTTTTTTCAAACAAGATATATCCAACAGAATATTATCACATCCTCTTTACTACAAAAAAACAAAAAATCAGCCATGCCTTCTCCTCAAATATAATGTCAATGCTAAAACGACGATCAGTAAAATTGCTGATAACACCAGCATCATCGGGGTAATAATATATCTTGTACCAGGCGAATCTACATAGATATCACCTAGAATACCTCCATCAACACTACGCACAACATATCTCCCCTCAAACAACCACTCCTTCGAACAGTTATCTATCCATGTATTGTTAAGCCCAACACTACCTCCAAAATAGCCTATAACACAGACTCCAGCTAAATAACTCTTCCTATACACAGGCTCAACTACCATAGGCTTCTCGACAACAATCTCTCCTCCACCCGCTTCCCTGCCATCCACAAGCCACGCATAAATTCCCCTTGCAACACCCTCTCCCAGCTCCTCGACAACAGGCGAAATATTAAGCCGCAAAACACCGCCCTTCTCAACGTAAACAGTCTTCCCCTTCAAAACAACCCTGTACATCTTCTTCCATCTAGCAACAAACTGTAGAGGACCTACAATTCTCATACATTCGCTAATACTCGGCGTCCATCCTTCAAAAACCATCATTGTTCCATTTCCAAACACGAGTCGATCTCTCTCAACTTGGGGACTAAAACAGTCTCCTTTCTCAACCCAGTAAATTTTTTCGCCAAACAGGACCGTGTCTACAGTAACAAGATACTCCGGAACCCTCACAACATTAAGAGTCATAGGTCTTACGACTGCCACGTTAATCTCTGTCTCGTTGACGCCAAGAGGCTCCACCTTCACAAGACGCAACCTAGTGAAGTTTGAAAGAATAATAAACCTGCTGAGAGAAAGGTTAAGCTTTTCTCCTCCCAGAATCCAATACTCCCTTCTTTCACCAGCATCATCAACAACTACACGATACATTGGTCTCCAAACAGCCGTCAAAGTCACATTACCCGTAACCTTAAAGACAAGCTTAGGGCTTGAAGAATAAAATGTTCCCTCCCATCTAACGAAGACATATCCCACATCCTTACAGTAAACTTTTGTGTCTGTCAGCTCGACAACAGCCACCTCACCCCAGATATACCTGCCATACCCCCTGACACTTCCATGCTTAGTGTAGACTTTCACATAGTAGACTAGAATGTTTCTAAGCTCAATATTCTCTGGCAGAACAGCTTTCTTCGGCATATCTCTATATGTGCTGTGAGTGAAAACCTGGACAAGCCCGTAGAGATCCAGTGTGCTGGGAGTCATTTTTTCCTTTCCGAGATAATAGGGATACATCACCTCGTAGCCGTTCACAGTGACGTTCACGTCCGTGTGTCCGAGACCGAGACCGTGGCCGATCTCGTGTAACGCCACGTTATATATGTCGTCATAGCTCATCAAAGCATAGCCTCCAGGATACTTAAGGTAGAGGGTTATCTCAACCCGATTAATGACTCCCTTGTCTTTGTCGAAGTCGAAACGAGCCAGACCGAGTTCTGAGCCTCTGCTGGGAGCGTTTACGTAGTCTATCACTATATCGTAGCTGGACAGCGAGTCGTTAAGCCCCTCAACATACACTATGAGTTTTATGTTCCTTAGAGGACTTGCCCAGCTATATGTCTCGGACGCGTACAAGAAGGACTTCTTCCATATCTCTAGAGCCCTAATCGTAGCGTTGACCGCATAGCTTGGACCCTCCTTAACGAGAACGTTTATCTCAGTCTTCCTCCAAGGGGCTATGAGGTCTATCGAGTACGGCTGAGCCGCAACAACGGATGAAAGAATCGCTACAAGAAACACTACATAAACCAGCACGAGGTAGAACTTGTCGCCAAACGCTTTTGGTCACCAACAAAACACATGCCTTGGAACATTAAAACATTTTACACCAAGTCCATTTATAAGAAGGGTCTTGTCAATGCAAGTCAACTACAGATCAACACTGTTAATGGTTTTTCTTGCCTGGATACTTACTTATATCCTTTTGTTCCTTGACTATTGGTCCGCGCTGACCGCATCGACTATATTCTTCTTCCTGACTTTTCCATTCTGGCACAACGTCCTTAGTACACCGAGTAAACGTAGATCTGTACCGCTATTATATGCTCTATTAATATATACTTTCTTTGTTGTACTAAGAGCTCTCGAGTATCTGCTTTGGGAGCAACAGTACAAGATCTACGTTCTTGAGAAAACGCCCGGCTTCATGTTGCTTGTTTTTCTCACCCTAATGTTTAGCATAGACCCGCGGGAAAACGGGTACAGAAGAGACCAGCTGCTCGAGAGAAGGTCTAAAGCCATGCTGATAATATATGGTATAGTTACTGGCTACACGGTCTATGCGATAGTGGACGCACTGCTATATGTTTATCCCTACATGAACGCTCTCATATTTACCGTGTCCACGCTCTTCTTCATAGTCAACAGTTTCTTTGAAGAATACCTTTTCCGCGGCATCCTCTACACCACACTCTCCGAAAGGCTTGGAGTCTTAAAGGGTGGATTCCTAGTACAGTCCCTGCTCTTCGGTGCCTGGCACATAATACACCACCTGAACAATCCCATATCAATCTACTCGGTCATACACATATCCTTCACAATCCTCTTCGCTTTAATAGCAGCGACGTACAGGTACCTAACAGGATCCATAGCATACCCAATACTCGTACACACCTATGTGAACGTACTGAGCGACCTAGAGAACGCATACACGCACTACTGCATCTACTCGATAGAGGATATATGCGTACAACACAACATGGCACTAGCATTCCTCCTAACCATCACAACCCTAGCGCTAGCACTCTACCATGCCGCAAAGACAAAGAGTTATAGAAAAATACTAAAACTTCTAAAAAGAAGCTCGAACATATAAAGAAGAAGCTTGCCCTGAAGGTAAAGGGTAAAGGCTACCTACACCACACCCTGGTCGAGTGGCTTAAAGAGATAAAAGATATCATAGAAGGCGAGTACGACATAGAGCTAGATATAAGAGAAGAGCCCGGAAGCGAGATACCAGAACTCTATATTGGTCCATATTTTGCCTTTCAAGGACTCCCAGAAGAGGAGGGTTACCTGATAGAAGAACTTAAGGTTTTGCTAGAAAAATACTTTATAAAAAAACTTAGCATCTTAAATGGTTAAATCGGAGAATACCTGAACACCTTCAGCCAATACCCCTACTTCGTAGCAACACTGCCACACGTCGCAGACAAGATCCCAGAGCCCTGGAGAACACTGCTCGCACGAGCACTAGACCTAAGAAAAACAAACATACTCGTAAGAGATCCAGCCTTGTTGGTATTCACCACGGTTTTCCTAGGAGTACTACCGTCGCTGTAGCCTACTTCCTATACATAATATTCTTCAAGAAAGAATAATCAGTTTTTTACCTTCTTACCTTCTTTATTACACTGCTCTCCCAAATCCACTTCCAAGAAGACTTTCTCTTTCCAACAAGCTCGTATAGTTTAGGCATTCCTCTCCAATTGATCCTCTTTACAAAAAACACCCTCCACTCAACGTCAAATCTATTAATGATCTCGGTGATTCGCTTAAAAGAGGGCGAATAGAGAAAACCTGTAACAAAGCTCGAGTCTTCTCCTATGACAGCCCTATGGAAGAATGGAATAGAGGAAAGGATTCTTGCCACAACATAGTGTTGTTCACCAGTTAAGAGAATTGCAATGGGCGGGTAAAGCCCAGTATCGTAGGACAAATAAACCGAGTTATATTTCCAGTAAAGATCATAGTGCGAATTAAAATGATACGCCACAAGCTGCGTGAGATACCTCTCGTCCCTCCATTTCAAGGCGAACAAAACCGAGTCCTCTATAGCCTTTTTCACAGCATTAACAGGTCTCATAAAAACATCGTGAGTATACCTGTAGACCATTATAGCAAGATCTATCGGGTCTGGAACCCTGATACTCTTCGGCCTTTCTGGTTTATTATTATCATCCAGCGAAAAGTTTAATTTCGATAAAGCAGGGATAACCTCCACCTTCTTATTGTCCGCATAACGAACCTTGTAAAAAGACTTGTTAGACTGATTAAAAGCCCTATACTCTAGACCCTTCACAGCGAACACGGGCTCTCCCACTACCGCAATATAGTCATCGACAAAGTCGTATGGTACAAGCCCTATGATAAGATTGTATTTCTCCCCTCTTCCACCCAACTCTTCTACAAGAGAAAAACTGCGGCTATACGTCGCTAGGTTAACGCTACTTGACTCCTTTAGGAAAAGCACTACATGAGCTAAGCCCATCCTTGGATAATCAAAGACTGGATAAAGCCTAGCTCTATCCCTTACATCACTAAGCAGACGATTGACATAAGCCATACTAACGTTTAGAGAATTCACTAGGTCTTTTTTCCTTTTAGAAAAAACAGACTCTTCTATAAGCTTCCATTCCATTTTTTTAAAAACAAGACTATGGCAAGTGACGTCAAATAATTTTTTCATGATACTAACACTAATAAAAAAAGTAAATTATTTTTATATAAATTTCGGTTTTAAACCTGCTTTCTTACCTAAAAGCTTAAAGGAGTAGGCTCAGGGGGCTCGGGAACACTAGGCGGCTCATCACCATCAAGGGGTTGTACAGGAAAACCCAGATAAGCCCCCGAAACCACGAACACAAAAACCGCAAGGAGAAACAACGCCTTGGGGTTCCTGAAAATCTCCCCCAAAACATACCTTATTTTATTCATCTCCATGATAATATATGAACGAAAACTATATAAACTATTTTATTTAATAAACAATATTACCATTATTTCATAAAATAAATAAAAAATACTCTAAACTACGACACACTTTAACGAAAATAATATGAAAAACAAATATTTTAAAAATATAATATAAGTTATTTTTTCAACTTCCTCAAAGCCGTCCTCACAAGAAGATTATAAATATCCTCCGACAACATCTCCACAACAAGCTCCCTAAACTCATCCATCCTCTCAGGAACCAGCAGATCCTCCAAACGAACACCCTTCTCACGCGCACGAAACTCCAACACCACATACAGTTTAGTCTCACGCATCAACTCGACCAAAGCCCTAATCTCCCTATTATCCAAACGAACTAAGTCTGCCTTGCCCATACCACCTCCTCCTCACTAAGCCACCTCCAACCATTCTTCGTCTTCTCAACAAGCTCATAATACCTTGGAGTATAAGAACCAAGCACTTTTTTATTAATGTATATTTTCCATTCAACATTGAAATAAGACATAAAATCTATAAGATTCTTGGCGTAATTAGAAATAAGATAACCAAATACAATACTCTTACTTAACCCTATAGAAGCTCCTGAAAAGATAGGCATTTGACTCAAAATCCTAGCCACGAGATAATGATCCTCTCCTTCTAATACTATTACTATAGGTGTTGCAACAGAGGAAGGATAAGTAAAAACAACAGTATTACCACGCCAATATTTAATATAATGTTTATTAAAATGATACGCAGCAAGCTGATTAAGAAATTTTGCCCTATTGCCAATATATTCCCTAAATCGCTCCGACCTAGACATAGCAAGTTTTAAGGCTTTAACTGCTGGCAAAAACGGACTTTTTGTTTTTCTAAAGTTAATAATCGCTAAATCTATCGGATCAGGTACTTCAATATTATCTTCTATTTGTGGCGGAGATAACCATTCTTTAGAAAAACCTCTAAAATTAAATATAGGTGTAATAAGAATTTT
>CAZJJA010000022.1:0-18548 GCA_964546235.1 uncultured Thermofilaceae archaeon
AAAAAATCTTTTACATATTTTTTTAACCAGCAATGACCTATTGTTGACCACCCTACCAAGTTATACATCATCAGATGTACTCCCATTCATCATCTATTTTCAGAGGACGCCAGTTCATCACATTAGAGCTATGTAGAATTTTGCTTAAAAATACCACGACTTTTTCTCCTAAAAATATCGATCAATAGTCGTTTGTATATCTTCTTCTACCGCTTGATCTTCCAGAACACTTCCTTCCTCTTCTGCTTCTAGCGATTTTTTGAGTTTTTTAGCCAATGTCAGACCAATGCCCGGTACACTTGCTAATTTAACGATATCTGCGTTGATTATGTCAAATAGAGAACGAAATCCATAATTGTAAAGGTTGCGCGCTCTAACTCTTCCAATACCTTTAATGGAAACTAACTCGAGCAACTCCTCTTTCACCCCATGTTTAATCCGCTTACTAAGCACCAAAAGTTTGCTTGAATGGATATGATAACCTAAAAGCTCCGCTATTTTGGATAAAGAATAACTTATCCATTCAGCTGTCTGGGTGATGGAGTATATGTCTCCAGGACCCACATCATATCGTTCAACGATATAATCCTCAGGCATTTCGTTAATCCAGTCCTCAATTAAAAATGCTGTCTTAAGACGAGAAAGATAATATTCATATTCAAACTCGTCAAACGGTGGATCAAAGGGGATTTCATCTCTACGATTTTCCATTCTTCTTTCTAGATTTTCTCTCTCATTTTTTCTAACATATATTATGGGCATGTCTGGAGTGAACGTTAACAATACTATGTAGCCTAGCATCGACGCTTTTTCAAAGTTTTGGAAAAACTCAACCCCGGTGATAGCAGTTTCTGGATCAATATATAATTCAGCGACTCGTTTACCAATAGCAGTGGATTCGATTTTTTCATCTTCGATAACTATTAGTCCTTTTTCGGCTAGACGATACAGTATCCTTGAGGACAATGATTGAAGCGAAAAAATACCATATTGAGTAGCATAAAATGTTTCAGACAAAAATTGTTCAAGAGAATTTATGTTATCGACATTGCCAGTACTTATAATCGATAACAACTGTGACCTCAAAACTGGCTCACTACCGAGTTGCGATATAATCTTCTCTGGCTCAGATTTGATGTATTCCTCAAATAGAAAATCAACCTCTTCGAGAGTTCTTCCAATAAGTACTGCTTCCCCATATTCATCATATTGTGGACGTCCAGCTCTTCCAGCCATTTGTTTATACTCCATAACAGGTATTCGTTCATAGTATCCTAGCTCCACATTAAACCTCCTATAGCTCGAGATGACCACTCTTCTCGCTGGAAGGTTTACTCCAGCTGCTAACGTCGGTGTAGCTACAATCACTTTTAGCATGTTCTTACGGAAAAGGTCCTCGACTATTTCTCTAGCTTGAGGCGATAAACCAGCATGGTGGAATGCCGCTCCTTGAGCTATAAGTTCTGCAAGCTGCACTGTTATCTTGTCACTAGATAATTTTTTCAACCTAGAAGAGAATCTCGACAAAATTGCATGTGTCTGTCTGTCTAGGAATTTCTTAGCTATGTTTGCAAGTTTCTTTGCACTGCTTACAGATATCCTGCGTGTGGGGGCAAAGATCAGAATCTGACCTCCAGATTTCAATGTATCATACGACAAGTCAAACAACGGGTTATCATAATATCCCAGCTTCAGCGTTTCTCCATTATTAAAATAGATCTCACCATCATAATACACGCCTTCCTTGAGCATTACAGGTCTCCAGTCAACTTTCACAGGTATGGCAGAAAGCCACTCGGCAACCTCCTCTAAATTTCGTATAGTCGCGCTTAAACCCAAGAATTGTGTGTTTTTGTTTTCCTGTTTCAACCTGGTTAGTAGAACTTCGAGTGTTGCTCCTCTTCTCTCTGTGCCCAGAATATGTATCTCATCTATCACTATGAGTGTAATATCGCTTAACCATGGAGACCTATGTCTAACCAGACTGTCTGCTTTCTCATTCGTTGTCACAATTACATCGTATCTACCTAGCCAAGGATCAGATGAATCATAGTCCCCCGTACTTATAATCGTCTTATAGCCCAGATCGGTGAAAAACTCGCGAAACTCCTTATATTTCTCTGATGCAAGAGCCCTAAGTGGAGTAAGGTAAAGTATCTTTCCGCCCTCAAGAAGATGTTTTAGCATTGATAGAACAGCTACAAATGTTTTCCCAGAGGCTGTTGGAGCACTGAGCACGATATTTTTCTTATCTAACAGGCCAGCATTGATGGCTTTTACTTGTGTCGGATAAAGATTTTTTATACCCCTTTTTTCGATGTAGTTTACGATGTTATCTGGAAAATATTTTTTTAATATAGAGATTTTGTTTAAGTCAACAGTCGACATTCTAGACAGTCCTTATAATATGTCCAGGCTTAGGCTCTATAATTTCACCGCTTTCAGACAATTTTTCTAGTACTCTTCTTACGAAGTGTTCACTAATTCCTTTTTCTTCTGCTCTCTTTATTACTTCCTCTATTTTGACAGGCTCTCCGTTATTTTCTTCTACCATTTCTTTAATCAAGTCAAGAATGAATATGATTTTCTCTCTCTGTGACTTAGGCTGTCCTGTCATTATGACGTCTATGTCAATAGTTTTTGTGTGGACATCTACGCCTACGTTCTTGAGGAAGTACTCCATTAGATCTATCGCAGCCTGAGCGTCAGCTTCGGTTACAACATCTTTTAAGCTAAGTTTTGCGTGTGCTTCAGCTAAACGTATAAGTGCTTCTAGTTGTCGCGGTGTAATAGCTATTGGAGACTCGGGGTCCTCGCTCCTCGATCTCATGGCTACATAGTATTCTACTATTTTTTGTTTTGCCTCTTCAGTCAAACGAGGACGCACATAACGTCTTGCGTATGCGATGTATTTTTTGAGCAACGTGGGGGGTATAGTGTTCTCCAGTATTTCAGGATACACCGCTCTATGAAAATCTAAAACATATTCTGCGAGCTGCCTGTCATACTCTCTATTGGGTCTGTCCTGTATAATGAATATCAAATCGAACCTTGAAAGAATGGTCACGGGAAGATCTATGTTTTCGCTCAACGTTCGATTGTGAAGATACCTACCGAACACAGGGTTCGCGGCAGCCAATATTGATGCGCGTGCATTTAATGTAGCGACAATTCCTGCCTTAGCGATACTAACCGTTTGTTGTTCCATAGCTTCGTGGATACTCACTCTGTCCCTGTTTTCCATCTTGTCAAACTCATCAATACATGCGACGCCGCCGTCGGCTAACACTAGTGCTCCAGCTTCGAGGTAAAATTCTCCTGTTGATTTTTCTCTAACGACGGCTGCGGTTAGTCCAGCTGCTGTTGCACCTTTTCCACTAGTATATATTCCCCTAGGTGCTATAGACGCTACATATCTAAGAATCTGGCTTTTTGCAGTACCAGGATCGCCAACAAGCAATATATGGATATCGCCTCTTACTCTAACTCCATCTGGATAAATTTTTGGTACTCCGCCAAAGAGTAAGAGGGCTATTGCCGTCTTGATTTCTCTATATCCATAGATCGATGGCGCTATGGTGTTAATGATTAGATCTTCGATGTCTGGTCTTTTGGCCAGTTCTAAGATCTTCTTTTCATCTTCAGGTGTTATTTCTATATCTAAACTTTCCTTTGTTGAAACTTCTATATGGATAGCCTCTATAAACGGATGGAAGATTGGCGGAGAATTTTTAGTTAATCTTCTATCTTCGCTTACTCTAACGAACCCGGTAACAACAGCCCGGTCGCCCGGACGAATAGAGTCTACTAAGTCATTGTAAACGATAATTTCTAGAGAACGAGGAAGTTGACCCGGCGGGAGTTCCTCAGGTTTTTCCTGAAGCATGAATTTTTGAACATCAATAAACTTGCTTTTATTAATTAACAGTTGAAAACCGCTGCTTTTTCTCCCTTCTTCTTCGCATCTTGGACAATGAGTTGGTTTCTCAAAACCTCTATCACTTTGTGGAATAACTATCTCGTAACCGCAGGTTTTGCACCTAAAAACCGCCTCTTTTAACTGTTGTTTTACTGGAGAAATTTTTGTTACAATCCCCTCTACGGAAATTATTTTTCCTATATGTTTTGATCTTATATCCCTTATACTTATGTGTAAATCTTCTGGCAGTTTTTTTATTCGTGCAAAAAAATTCTCTACCTGTTGAGCATAGTCTGGATTTTCTATCCTCATTACCTCGTAGATAGCCTGAGAGGCTGCTTCGAGAAACTCTTCGGGTCTTTGCAGGAAAATATCAGCCAGGCTTTTGTCAAACAAAAGAATATCTTCAAAATTTATTACAAGAGAAATGCTCTTTTCAATAGCCATCCTTCTTATCTGTTGTCTATACTTTTCAACGCCATTTTCTTCAAATCCCTTAAGGAACTCAACTATTCTCTCCGTTAACGGTATGCTCTCTAACACAACATTTCCATCACTCATGCTTCTCACCTAAAGTAAAATTAACCAAACCATTTGTCCAAAAGTCTATTTCTGCACAAATTTTTGTATAAAATATTTTTTCTTCTCTTGTCATTTTTTCCATAAGCTCACGAGAAGGTCTAGGATTTGCCACGGCTAAACGTACTATTTTGGATATTCGCCGCCTAACAATATCGGATATCAAAATCTTAGCCTTCCTAAAAATTATCTCAGCTTTTTCATCACCTTCCTTGATTCTCTCCTTAAGTATTTCAAAGAAAAGCTTAGTCTTTAGATAGAAACCTTCTTCTATCTTTACGAGTTCGCTGGACTTTTCCTCTTTCCACTGTATTTTGTTTAATGTGGTCAGATTCATTATTTCGTCTATATCGGGCTTAACGTCTCCTTTTTCACTTAACGTTTTAAGAATTCTAAACGGTATCTGAGTTTTTGTACCTGGCTTTAGTTTTATCTCCAGCAATCCCATCTTATATGAAGTCTTCTTGAGAGCGACGACTGGAATATCTATATCGGAGTAAAGTAGAGTATCCTCCAATATCTGATCCATCAGATAAAGTATCAGAACCATTATACTACAAAGATTCTGTTAAAGAATACTGAAACTAAAAATCTCTATACAAACGTATAAAAAAAGTAATACTTTAAACTCCTATCTAGATGAAATTTTTCTGGCCTCTCTTTCTGTTTCACGGAGCATTATAATATCGCCAAGTCTCACGGGACCCTTGACGTTCCTAGTGAGAATTCTTCCCTTATCTCTGCCCTCTAAGACACGTACTCTAACCTGGGTAACTTCTCCTGTAACTCCTGTTCTTCCAACTATCTGTATTACTTCAGCTGGAGTTGCATCACTCCATTTGTCAGCCATTACTATATCCCCAACTACCTAGAATTAATGAACGTAAAAAATTTTTGTTTAAGGAAAAGTTTATGCAAGTCCTGCTTTAACCTTGATTTCGTTTACTTCCTTGATGATTTCTTCTACGAGGTCTTTTGCATCACCAGGCTCTAGAATAGCCGCGGAGGCTGCAGCAACATTGATGCCTGCTGCCTTACCAAGTCTCTCCTTTGATGGTACGTAGACATACGGTATCTTCTTTTCTTCACATAGTAGAGGCAAATGAGCAACTATCTCTGGTGGGTCAACGTCTTCTGCTATTAGTACGAGAACTGCCTGTCCTCTTTCCACGGCTTTTGTCGTCTCGTTTGTTCCTTTTTTGATCTTTCCTGTTTCACGTGCAATGCTTATTGCCTGATATGCTTTTTCCGCTAGCTCTGGCGGGACAACAAACCTTACATAAAATGGTTTTTCCGACATCTTCACTCACCATTCATCGATCATCTATTGGGCATTCATCAAATATATGCCTCTATATAAAACATTTTGTTCATTAGAATCAGGTATTCGTGATGGGTCTAGGTGAAAAGCTCGAGAATCTGAGTCGGCATTTTGGCTACGATAAGGGTTTTTTAGAACACCTTGCTCTGTTTATGTCTATCAAAAACGTTTACGAACTTTTAATCACCCTGAGACATCCTGGGCAAAGATATTTTATCCGCGTAAATACCTTGAAGATTTCTGTCGAAGAACTTCTGGACTTACTTAGAGGAGAGGGCTACGAAATCTATCGGCATAAAGTGGTAAGAGAAGCGATTTTTCTCAAAGTAAAAGGTCCATTTTCTGTAAGGATTTATCCGAAAAAGATTATAGTGGATAAACATGCAGCAGAGTCCGTGTACATGGGAGCTAACCTATATGCTCCTGGAATAAAAAAGCTGGAAAAGATTAAAAGAGGAGACAAAGTAACAATTTTTTCTCCAAACGGTATCCCTGTAGCGGAAGGTATAGCAGTGATGAGCTTTGAAGAAATAGTCGAAAAGTGGAAGGGACTTGCTGTCTTAAACACCAGGTCTGTTTATAGAGTACCATCGCTGAGAGACCACGAAGTGTTTTACAAAGGCTATATTTACCATCAGTCTCTTCCATCAATGGCATCTTTAAACGTGTTAAACCCTACTGAAGGATCCATAGTTCTCGATATGTGTGCTGCTCCTGGAGGAAAGGCAACACACGCAGCTCAGCTTATGAAGGATCGTGGTGAGATTATAGCAGTAGATAGAAGTGACAACAAAGTTGAGAAAATTAGAAAAAATGCTGAAAGATTAGGAATACGATCAATAAGAACGATAAAATATGATTCAAGATATATAAGCGATATAGTGGGTATAAATAGCGTCGATTACGTTATACTAGACCCGCCATGTACCGCGCTTGGCGTTAGACCAAAACTCTACTACGAGAGAACACGCAGAGACATCATTAATATGTCTAATTATCAACGACAGTTTCTGTCTGAGGCCTACAAAGTCCTGCGTAAAGGAGGAAAACTCCTTTACACTACATGCACATTAACTCTCGAAGAAAATGAACTTAACATGATCTATGCGGTAGAAAAGCTTGGTTTTAAAATAATAGATATAACACAGTTTCCTCTGGGAAAATCCGCTTTTCTTGGCGTACCTGGGATAAGATTTCATCCGAAAATCCATGATACACCAGGCTTTTTTATAGCGTTGCTGAAGAAAAAGGAATAATTTATTCAAAAACAATCAATGTTCCGATATCCTTTCCTTCAATAACTAGGTCAAGTATGTTTTGAGGATTCTCTCCATTTATTATATGTGTGCTAATCTTGCTTCTAGAAATTATCTTAATAGATAAAGGATCTAGCATTCTATACTCGCCTGCCAGCTCTTCTTTGTCGAAAATCTTTTTGAGGAGACTTACATTTACCCGTTTAAGCAGTTTCGCTTTCGGGTCCTTCTTGGGATCGGTCGTGTATATGCCGTCAACGTTTGTCGTTATGATTAAATCCGAGTTTGTTGATTCTGCAACCAATGCAGCTACAGTAGTCGTTGACTGTCCAGGTTGGAGGCCGCCCATAAAGATAACGTCTAGATTTGTAGAAAGGAGATAAGCCAGTTCTTCGAGCGACTTCGGAATTATTGGAGCCTTGTTATAGTATATGGAATAGAGGAGTGAAGCATTGAGCCGAGAAACCATTATACCCAATGTATCAAGGATAGATTCGTTTACGTTAGACTTTCTAGCTGCGCCAATGTATTTTCGCGCTGTGTATCCGCCTCCGACAACAACGACTATTTTATGACCTGTCTCGCGTGAAATTCTTTTCAAAACATTTAAAAGGTCATGGATATAGTTGATTCGAAAGGAGCCCTCCTCATTCATCAAGAGGTGGCCTCCAATCTTTATAACTTTCAAGGCATTTTCACCTATAGGTAGATTAGATAACTCAGGTATAAATGGTGCAGGCAAAGATGAAAGATATTGAAAGGCTAAAACTCGAAAGATTAATTGAAGAGCTAAAAAAGAAGAAGGGTCGCGGAACAGAGCTAGTATCACTCTACATACCAGCTGGACGACCAATCGCGGATGTCCTGAATACACTATGGTATGAGTATTCAACAGCATCCAACATAAAAGACAGAGTAACTAGGCATCATGTAATGGAAGCTATCTCAGCAATAATTAACAGGCTAAAGTTATTCCGAAAAACCCCTCCTAATGGTTTGGTCGTATTTGCTGGTTATATTGCTGGAGATGTTCCTGGAAGAGAAGAGATGGAAATTCATCTACTAGAGCCGCCCCAGAAATTGAAGATATGGCTTTACAGGTGTGATTCTCGTTTTCACACAGAAATTCTCGAGGATATGATAAGAGTCAAGGACGCCTACGGTCTAATTGTGGTTGAGAGAGGCGAAGCCGCTGTAGGGATACTCCGTGGAAAACACCTCGAAGTTGTCGACGAAATGACTTCAGGGATTCCAGGTAAACATCGTGCTGGGGGGCAATCTGCAAGACGATTTGAGAGAATAATCGAACAACTAACCCATGAATTCTATAAAAGGGTAGGTGAACATGCAAACAAGATATTTTTGCCTATAAAGGATGAACTAAGAGGAATTATTGTTGGAGGACCCGGACCGTCAAAAAAGGAGTTCGTTGAAGGCGACTATTTACACTATGAGTTAAAGAAAAAGGTGATAGGAGTCTTTGATGTCGGTTACGGTGGCGAAGCAGGAATTTATGAGCTGGCGGAAAGAGCACGAGATCTACTGAAGGACGTGCAGTATGTTAGAGAAAGAAAAGCGGTCAACGAGTTTCTCTATCACCTGGCAAGAGATACAGGATTAGCTATATACGGTGAGGCTGAAATAAGGAAAGCTCTTGAGATGGGGGCTGTAAAAACTCTTCTCATATCAGAAGGATTGCGTAAGTATAGAGTTAAGGCTAGATGTCTTGTCTGTGGGCACGAGTTCGAGACAACAGTTGACGAGGAGAGGATCAATATGTTGAAATGTCCAAAATGCGGCGGTGACACAGAGATTTTGGAACAGAAAATGATTGCCGAAGAATTGGCAGAATTAGCAGACCAGAGTGGAACTGAAGTTGTATTGGTTTCGACAGAGACAAGTGAAGGCAAGGAATTGTTAAAGACCTTTGGAGGTTTGGCGGCGATACTGCGATACAAGGTTGGAAGCTAATAATGAGGAAAAAAGACTTAGAAATTATTCTTGAAAAAATTCCTCCACATCCTCTTCCCAAAATTGAGTTAGAACAATATACTACGCCTGTAACTATTGTTTCACGCTTATTATGGATAGCTAGTTTAACGTATGATGATATTGTAGAGAGAGAAATATTAGATCTTGGCGCAGGAACAGGCAGAATCGGTCTAGGAGCAGCTCTTATGAGCGCTGGGTCGGTTTTATTGATAGATATAGATGCTGACGCTCTAAGTATTGCATGGCGATCGGCTAAAAATTTGAAAATCGATAATATAGTGAACCTAGTCGCAGCTGATGTGTTTAATCTTCCATTACGTGAAGGAATCTTATTTGATGCCGTGTTGCAGAACCCCCCATTTGGTGTTCACCATAGAGGTATGGATGTGGAGTTTTTGATAAGAGCGAAAAGATTAGCAAACGTCATCTATAGTATACATAAGGAGTCAACGAAGGAATATTTAGAGAAATTTGCTGAGAAAATCGGTTGTAAGGTAGAAACAATTTTTGTCGATGAGCTTTGTATTCCGCCCATTTATAATTTCCACGTGAAGAGGAAACATTGTGTTGAAATAGTGGTTCTAAGATTTGAGTGTAGGTAATGTGTTATGGTTGTGGATGAAGAATATGTAATACCTGGAGAAATCCTGGGAATTATAGAGGAATTTCTTCCAGGTGAAAATGTATATGTAAGAAACGACGATGGAACTTTAAGATCTAAAGTTGTCGGAAAGACTGCTAAAAACAAAAAATTGCACATAATTGTTGTTTCGCCCAGTAAGAGGGTGGGCTTGTTAAAGAAGGGAGATGTTGTTTATGGATATATTGATGGAATAAAAGACATGATAGCTTTTGTAAAAATTTTCTATATAGAAAATGCTAATAAGCTGCTCCTAAAGCCTCTGACAGGTATTTTACATGTTCAGAATGTGAGTAGCGAACGGGTTAAGTCGATATATAATGTCTATTCGTATGGTGACATTATAAAAGCGCATGTTGCAGAAGACGGGGGACCACCCTATGTTTTGTCCACTATTGGGAGGGAATACGGTGTAATTTTAGCAAGATGTCCCAGATGTATGACTATCCTGAAGAAGAGGGGTTATACCCTGGTTTGTCCTGCATGTAAAACGAAGGTAAAGAAGAAAGTAAGCTTACACTACCTTAGGTGAATTTTTGATGAGAGAACAACATGCTGTAACATTTGTTTTCAATTCTTCGCAAGAGGCTGTAGCTTTTTTAGACAGTATCGGAAGAGTTGTTGGTTTAGAGAAGATCGTTGGAGAGTTGAAGGGAAATAAAGTAAAGATTTACATCAAAGCAAGAGGTGATGAACGGGAAAAAATTTTACGTGAAATAAAAATTCTATATGTACAATCTAAATCTTCCTTGGTCACGTATAGGAAGAGAAAATATAAGATATCTACAATACTGAAGCTAGCCTCGCTAAAAATTTCAATTCCAGTATCTTCGCTGATAGACTTGCTAAGGATAAAGAATTGTGATATAGAATTAATGGGTGATCAGATCGAGACATCATGTGATATAGAATTTATTCGGAAAGAGGCTGAAAGGCTCTCTGAAAAGTATAATGAGGTGGTTTTTCTTAACGCTACAACATCGCTCAAACGTCTATTGGCAGTTATCTCGGCATTTTTGGACACGGATCCGAGAGAAACTTTTGAAGAATTGCTTAAAAAGGGTCTTATAGTTACTAGTAATGATAGATTCACTCTCAAAGATAACTATCAATTATCTTTGAGAAAAGCATTAGATCTTTTAGGGGATAAAAGAAAATCCTTTGTCACTTAGTCTTAATCTGAGTTTTTCTGTTGAGGGAAGGCACTTGTTTTTCACATAAACGATCTTTAGTTTTCTTTCAGAAGGTGATATTTCGATACTACAGCCAACCTCCAAATTATAGTTCCGTTGACCATCTACAACTAAATGTGAAGGCCATCTTTCTAGCTTTACTTGAATTTTGTTGTTAAAGGTGATAAGAGGTCTAATCATGGGTGAAAGAGCACCCACAGGATATATTTCAATTAAAGGTTTTTCCCAGTTTAAAATTATAGGGCTTCCGTAGGAAAGAGCATGTCCGGTACTCCCAGCTGCTGTTGACAAGATTATTCCGTCACTTCTGCCGTGGTAGAAGTGAATGCCATCGACGAGTAGGTCGAATTCAATAATTTTTCCAGGAATTGCCCAGATACTAACTTCGTTTAAAAAAATCCCCTCTTCTTTATGTAAACGAAACTCTCCTAGAGCTATATTACATAGTTTATAGTTTCCTTCAAGAATGTTTGTCAGAATCTTTTTGTAATCTTCAACTCTATGGTCGAAAAAGAATCCAAGACTCTCAGCAGTAAATCCAAGTATAGGTGGAAGACGTGCTCTGCTTCTTTGTATTGTTCTTAGAAGCGTTCCGTCGCCACCAATTATTATAGCTAAGTCGATGGTATCCAGAGAATTTTCTGGGAGAACTGGTTTTTTTACCGTATATGCTAAGATGGGATCAACATAGATTTGAGTTATTTTTTTCTCAAGAAAAGCTACTATCTTTTTTCCCCAGTTGATCGTTACAGGATCGCCAGCTCGCGCTTTAATCCAAATTTTCTCTATATTTGACATCTCTATTTAGTGAAAGAAAAACATAATTATTAATCTTTATTAAAATTAGCTTTTTTATAACATGTATTTAAGATGATACTTTATAGGAAATTATAAAAAGTATTGATCTAAAAACATTAGAATTTTACTATATAATATTTTGTTTTTTTATTCTCTTTAAATATTCACTTAAAGACTCTCTAATTACAATACCTCTACCACTCTGTATTTCAAAAATGTATTTACTGGGTTTAACGGGAGCCCATCGTGCTTTCCTTATATACATTATTCTCTCGATTTCTCCGTTAATTTCTTCAATACTTAGGACGATGATGCCTGATGCAAGAAATTCCTCAACACCGAACCTGCTAAGCTTTGTGCTTCCAGTTGGTATTTCACTTGTCATTATGGTTGTTAATTCGCCAGTCTTTTCTATGGCAAATACCATTTCTCTTAGAAATTCTCGTGCATATAATGTATCTTCTTCCTTTCCGCCGTATACTAAGGGTGCTATAGGGTCTATAACTAGCCTTTTAGCTCTAATTCTCTTAGCCGCATTAAGTATCGATTCTATCACGTATTTTGGCTCTATCTTTCTTCTTTCATCTCTCATGTAGATTTTACTGAAGTGAGTTCTCATGTCTAAAAACAATAATTTTTTGCTAGCAATCAGTGGACGTATATCCCATCCAAACATTCTGAGACCACGAATAAGCTGATTAGTAGGTTCATCAATAGCTATGTAAACACCAGGCTCACCCATAGATGCGCCGTGCAAAAGAAACTGTATAGAAAAAATTGTTTTACCACAACCAGCTTCGCCTGCAACCAAATATGTTTTTCCTCTTAGAAATCCTCCCCCTAATATCTGATCTAGTAGTGGTATTCCCGTCGGAGCATATACTCTAAGCAAAGTTCTCTCTGTTGTTTGAATAACATTACTCTGGTTGATCATTGGCTGAACGCCCTGGGTCATACTATAGCTAACTTCGCTGGAAGCATAAGCTTGTTGCGGAAGATTTGCAGAAACATTTTGAGGCATATTTGAAAGAGGTTCTTGATAGGTAGGATTTAGTTGTGTTGGGGTAGTAGGATTGGCAGATACATTCTGTTGTGAAGAAACTATCGACTCTTGTTGAACTTCGGTGCATATAGGATTTGAAGGGTCGGGAACAATTTGTTTGAGTTTGAGGCAGTAACTTCTCGATTTTAAATAGTAAGGACAATCATAACATGTACTAGGTTTTTCGCGTAGATTATTGGAAAGAGTGCTCGCCATAAGTGCTCTAAAATTTAGAAATAACCTTGCATATATAAGTATTACCTGAAAAATAGGCTATATTAGCCATTTGTCGAAAAACTCATTTTCTCTTTGGAAAGTATATAAAGTGGGCCTAATATTCGTAAAAAACTATTCATTGAAGCTCTGAAACTAGGAATATCGTCACTTTCAATAATAATATATAGTGACAATGCGCTTTTGTTAGCTTTTATATCTATTCTTGATCTATAACTAGGACATGTGTTTATTTCAGGTTTCAATGAGTCTAAAAATAGTTCTAATTCTAACTTATCATCAAACTTTATCTCTATTTCACCCTTGAGCCTGGACATTAGTATATTTACACCTCTATTTTGCGGAAAATGACTCGAAGTATTAAAAGTTTAGGACCAACTTCACCTTTCTTTTCAATAAATTTAACCACATATCCAAGATTTTTCTTCTTAACTGGTTCCACAAGCATAACTCTATCAAAAGAAGAAAAAACTTCTTTTTCAAAAACGCCTAAATAAGGAATATCTAGAGCAAATGCAATCTCTTCACATACTTCGTCTTCCTTAAGATAACACATAACGGGAACAATATTGTTTGGATTACGAAAACTTTTTACTTCACTGAAAATGACTCCCCTTAAATGAATAATAAACGGAAAAAATTCGAGTTTATCTTTGGTGCAGTCCATAAATAATATCCTACCAGGATTCCCACCTATACCCTTACCAATAATGACGACACGTTTAGCTCTCATTCCTCGAGCTAGCTCAAAGAGTTCAATATAGCTCATACCCCCACGGTTAACCTTCTTTGCAGAAAAAAGAACTCTAGCTAGTTCTTTTGCAAGCCTCCTGACAGGAGGAGTTGAATGCCGACTAGTAGTGATTATCAGCCTTACCATTTACAAAAACCATAGAGGATAAGACCTTGGCTTTATTCAAATTTTTGCGCAAAAACGATATAGTGATACAATAACCTAGACGTATATGAGAAGAGCAAAAAATAAAACCCAGCAGATATACTATCTACCTAGAAACAATCCGTTTAAATAAAAAATCAATATAAATCACTGAAAATCGTTAAAAATCCAAAGGCCCCGTAGCGCAGGTGGACAGCGCGGCGGCCTTCTAGTCGCCGCGAAGCAGAAAGTGAGTGGAAAGCCGCAGGTCCCGGGTTCGAGTCCCGGCGGGGCCGCCAAAAAATCATTCTTCCAAAGGCTTCATTACTTTATGAAATGTATTTTCTTTACATACGGGACAATAAATGTAAATTTGGTTAAATTCGTATAAATTGAATCCGAGATCTACGATTCGGATATTTCCACATTTCTTACATTTTAGTTCCCACTTGGTCATGGCTATCACATGATATCAGTGGCTGCTCGCAAGCTCATCTCATCGCATTTACCATCGTTTCATCATTCGTATCCTAATCTTGAATCATTGTAATATATTTGATGACCTAAAAAAGATGGCATTATAGAGTCTTTTAAGCTAGTTAGAGTGGGACAAAAGCCAGGCCATTAATTAGCGAAAGTGTAGATGTAGCGAGTAATTGTATATCTCCTTTAGGAGCGATAAACTTCACAAAAGGTATTCCGCTTTTCGATATTTCTTTAGCAAAAACTTTTTTCTTAATACTATAAACTTCCTCTCTCATCATAGAAAATCCTTTAAGATCAGAGTTTGTAAGAAAGATTATCCCTTTATTTTGAATTTGGTCCAACACTAAATCGATGTAAAAATCAAGTTGTTGCAGACTCCAGTCATCTGTTACTATGCAGAAGGAATTATTCTCCCAGCAGTCAAGGTCTATAAAAAGTATAGGTTCGTATTCCAGGATTTTGTCGACTAATTTGGTCATATAATCTGGTGCTTCATAGAGATAATCAAGATCAAAAAGTCGATCATCGGATATCCTATATGTTCTTGATCGAGGATCACTACTCTTCCAGATTTCAGGTATAACAAGATAAAACCCCTCGAGTTCATCAAATTTTCTAGGATTAAAGCTAGTTTCTAGCTGTCTATAGCTTTTTATTTCCTCTGGCACAAAAACTAAAGCCATATTGCCGTAAGATAAGATCCGATAACCGTCTTTTTCGATAAGTGTTAGTTTCATTCTAGAAATGTAATCTATCATCTCATTAACGCTAGATAATTTTTTTCTAAATATTTTTTCTGATAACTCTGTTAATTTATAAAATCCTGTTGGATCACGAGATAGAATGGCTACAATTCTATTAGCAACCTCTGTTTTTAGTAAAACATCTATAGTAGCGTAAAGTGAGTTCTCACAATCTCCATGTGCACTTCCACTTATAACTATGGTCTTTTGGGGATCTTCGCCTCTTTCAAATCCAATAATTTTAGTTCCAAACCAGTCTTTGAGACTGAAAGATATATTGAACATCTTTCCAAGTTGTCCGATAAGTTTATCATATTCGCTCATTATATCTCCGAAAGAGAATGAAACATGCTATGAAATACTTAACGTGACTAGCTAGAAGAAGAAAGGGGCATAGTAGATGACGTATGGAATAAAAATAAAGCTACTAGGTGCAGCGATGGAGGTTGGAAGAGCGGGGATACTGGTAACAGTCGATGACAAAAATATTTTGCTAGACTATGGTGTGAGCCTAGCTGGTGAAGAACCGGGTTTTCCTCTACATGTTAAGCCGAGAATTTTAGATGCTGTTGCTGTTTCTCATGCACATTTAGATCATAGTGGTGCTATTCCACTTTTGTACATTTCAGCAAATCCACCTCTCTTGACTACTGCGCTTACTGCAACATTAAGTGAGCTTTTAATTAACGATTTTTTAAAGCTGTCTAAATATTATGTTCCATACGAGAGTACGGAACTGGAGATGATGAAAGAAAATATGGTTTATATTGACTATGATAAAACCTTTGAAGTTGGAGATGTTACTATAAGGTTCTACGATGCGGGACATATACCAGGAAGCGCAATAATCGAAATTGAAAGCTCTACTTCAAGAATTGTATATACTGGAGATTTTAATCTTGAGTCTTCATGCTTACTTAACGGTGCAGATATTGGTCCAGTAAAAAGTGCGGACGTAGTTATCATGGAATCAACATATGCAGAATATGATCATCCTCCTAGAGAAGATAATGAGAAAAAGTTTATCGAAAGCCTCTACGAAGTACTTGAGTATAAAGGAACAGTACTTATTCCGTCATTCGCTGTAGGAAGATCCCAAGAGATTTTGTGTGTTCTAGCAAAATACGATTTTGACTACCCCGTATATATAGACGGTATGGCAAAGCTTGCAGGAGAAATAATTGCAGAGAACAGTCATCTTCTTCGAAATCCGAGAATGTTTGAGAAGGCCCTGGGTATGGCAAGAAAAGTTAAAGGATGGAATATGAGAAAAAGAATCATAGAAGAGCCAGCTGTTATAGTTTCTCCTGCAGGTATGTTGAAGGGGGGTCCTTCGGTTTTTTATATGGAAAAATTAATGGAGCGACCTGAAAACGCAGTATTCTTTGTGAGTTATCTGATACCAGAATCTCCTGGAAGACAGGTTATAGAAACAGGTATATTTTCATCACCTACAAAGAAAGGAAAGGTTAAAGCTAGGGTAGAGTGGTTTGATTTCTCAGCGCATTCAGGAAGAAGCCAGCTTATAGAAACTGTCAGGTCTACAAAGAAGGATGTAAATCTCTTAATAATCCATGGTAGAGAGGAGCCTGAACTTAAACTAGCTAAAGTTGCAGAAGAAATGGGTAAAAAAGCCTATATTCCCAGACTAGGTGAAGAAATACTACTATAGCTTTTGTGAAATAAAAATTTAGGTGATTATTGTGAGGATTTACTGAAAATATCATTGGTTTTGTTATTATTTTATTCAATGTTTATTTTCATACCTTTTTCTTTCTTGGACTTTTCTTTTTTCTCAATCGTTATGGTTAATACTCCATTTTTATACTGTGCCTTGGCAGTTTTTGGATCCACTTTTTCCTTAAAGTATATCTCTTTATAATACTTTCTTTCTCCCTTAGTTGATACAATTAACTTATCCTCTGTCGCTTCAAGGTTTATGTTTTCTTTTTCAACGCCAGGAATATCAATTATGACGCGGTAATAGTCACCTTCGTCAAACACGTCAGTAAACGGTTCTATAGCATCTTTTATTACTGGCCTTATTGGTCCAGGTCTTATATTGCCCCATTCTTTTACTCGTGGTATTCCGTCAGGACCTATTGTTACGGAGAATCCATAATAGTATGGTCCATAGATCTTTCTAGTTCCTTTCTCTTCTGCTATAAACGGTTCTCGCATCAGTTCTTCAAATAGTTTATCAAATTCTTCAAGCAATTTTCTGGTTCTTTTGAACCACTCATCAAATTCGAATTCGCTCATACGTATCACCCATTAAATAGACTCTTCGGTTTATGATAAATAACTCGTTTATAAAATTCTGATATTTCAACAAATATTCGATAAAAATATTGTGTTTTATATTAATTAATAATTTTCAATATTTTAGACGCATGTTATCAACTAAAGACTTGTATATTTATGTTCATTGATAATATCGAACAAGACTGAGATAGGGTGTCAAGTTTGCTATATGAAGTTCGCTGGCACGGCCGGGGAGGACAAGGAGTAGTAACTTCTAGCGAACTGCTTGCCTTGGCTGCACTGAAAGAAGGAAAATACGTGTATCATGCACCAGAATTCGGCCCAGAGAGACGTGGAGCACCTGTTCGTGCTTATACAAGAATAAGCGATGAGCCTATAGAACAACACTATGGGATCTACGAGCCTGATGCGGTAATAGTAATAGATCCTACATTACAGAGTGAAGTAGATTACATAATGCAAGGACTCAAGCAGGGAGGACTTGTTGTCCTTAATGCAAAGAAGCCGAAAGAGGACATTGTTAAGCGAGTGAAAGAGAAGAACGGTGAAATATGGATCGTAGACGCTTATACAATTGCTATGGATATTTTTGGAAGACCCTTCTATAATACACCTATGCTTGGAGCATTTGTAAAAGCATCCAACCTGATAAAAATAGAAAACGTTCTAACGGTGGTCGAAGAGAGGTTTAAGGAAAAGGGAGAAAAAATTGTGAAAGGAAATCTTGAAGCTGTGAAAAAAGCCTACGAGGAGGTGAGAAGGTATGAGTTTTAAGTGGAAGTCTTGGAAGGATTTACCGATAGGAAACATAATTTCAGAACCAGGATCATCGCTCCAGTTCAAAACAGGTAGTTGGCGTGCGCTGAAACCTGTGCTCGACGAAAATAAATGTATAAGGTGTCTATTATGCTGGGTTCATTGTCCAGAACCAGCTATAATCAGGCTCGACGATGATATGGTGAAAATAGACTACGATTATTGTAAGGGTTGTGGTATATGTGCAAATGTTTGTCCTGTACATGCAATTGAAATGGTTATGGAGGGTGAGGAGTAATGGTGTCTAAAGGTAAACTCGTAGGATTAAATGGAGACCGTGCAGTTGCATTCGCGGTAAAACAGGCTGACGTAGACGTAATTTCAGCGTATCCAATTACTCCGCAAACAATCATTGTAGAAACACTGGCAGAATATGTTAATAACGGC
>CAZJJA010000023.1:0-15296 GCA_964546235.1 uncultured Thermofilaceae archaeon
CATGGATATAGCCTGATTTTTTCGTTGAATGAGTCGTCTATCTCGAGGTTGGACTGTACTTTGAATGGTCCCTTTAATATTGTTGCGTCATGGTGATCCCATAGAGTGCGGTCAAGGTCGAAGATAAACACCTTTTTTGATAAAATATGTTTTTTATCAAAAATAATATTTCACCTGAGTGTAAAAGTTAGCTTTCACCGGTAAAGTCGTGGAGATATTTCTCGAAAGGTTTAAGGAGTCTAAATATCTCCATCGGTATAACTATCTTTGTTGATGGTGAGGAAGCCACGTCTTTCATCATATCAAAGTACTGGAGTATAAGTGTTTTCGAGTCGAGCTGACTTGCAACAGAGTTTATCTTATTTAATGCTGTAGCTATACCTTCGGCACGTAGAATTGCTGCTTGTTTTTCTCCTTCTGCTTTTAGGATTGCAGCTTGTTTCTCTCCCTCGGCTCTAAGGATTGTGGCCTGTTTTTCACCCTCTGCTACTTTAATCGAAGCTTCTCTTTTTCCTTCGGCCTCCGTCACCATGGCACGCCTGTTTCTCTCAGCGCTCATCTGCTTGATCATTGCTTCTTGCACTTCGTGTGGCGGCTGGATTTCTCGTATCTCGACGGCCGTGATCTTTACGCCCCACCTAGTTGTTACTTCGTCTAGTTTCTCTCTAAGTACTTCGTTGATGTATTCTCTCTGTGCAAGCACATGGTCTAGGTCGATGTCTCCCACAACTGCTCTAAGCGTTGTTGTAGCGAGACCAATTGCTGCTCCCCTGAAGTCTTGTACTTCGAGGACGCTCTTGAAGGGGTCTATTACCTTGAAATATATTAGAAAATCTATGTCTACTGGAGCGTTATCCTTTGTGATGCATGTTTGTCTATCTACTTCTATGTACCTTTCTCTAAGATCAACAACGACTCCTTTATCTATAAATGGTATAAGAAATACAAGTCCCGGTCCCGCGACTTTAATTGCTCTTCCTAACCTGAATATAACGAGTCTTTGATATTCTGGGATTATTTTAATGCTACTAAAAATCAGGGAGCCAAGTATGACTAGTATAATTAGTAGAAATAATAGTTCTATCATGTTGCTTCAATTATTTTATATCTCAAAGAAAAATAAATTTTCATTCAATAGGTTCAACGTAAAGTTTTAATCCCTCTATTTTTACGACACGGACGCGTTCTCCTTTCTTTATAAACTTGTTGCTTGTTGCGCTCCAATCTTCGTTTTCTACATAAACTATTCCAGTTTTGCCTGGCTCTATATCTGTTTTTGCATAGCCTTCTTTACCTACAATTTTTTCCTCTAAGGTCGGAGTTTTTATCTTGAATGTTTCAGAGGCTTTTGCGATTATGAAAAAGAGAAAGCCAGCAAGTATTCCAAGGCTTATTAGGATAGGTATAATGTTTACTGTAAAGGTGATATAAGGTCTATTATAGTATTCGAGAATTACGGCTAAAATTATCAAGACAAGCCCGGTGAGGCCGAATACCTGTATTCCTGGCTTTTTGAGTTCTAGAATTAGTGAAAATAACCCCAGCGCGAGTAATGTTAGAGTGAGGATATTTATCCCTATAAGGTCAAGCGTGTAAAAGGCGAGCGCTATAAATACACCTCCAATAATACCCCATCCCTGAAATCCCGTGACCTTAACCTCCAATAGTATGAGTAGTATTCCTAGCACTATAAACATGAATGCCATGCCTGGGTCAAATAAAAGCTGTAATATTTCAGTAATGATATCTTTTTCAATAACAACTATTGTTTTATCTTTCAGCCCTTCTTTTTCAAAAATATCATTTAAAGTGGTAGCCTTGCCATTGGCGACACCCTTCTCAAGCATCTCGTTGAAGTCCATCACATAATTTTTACGGACCATTTTTTCTGCGAGTTCTTCTGGATTCTCAACTTCTTTTTTGGATAAAAGTGCTTTTATCTTAGTAACTATATAGGATTCGACCTTTTCGTCTGGAGGATATGGCTCGCATGCTCCTAGAACAGCCCCCTCTCCAACGTAGAGTTTTTTAGCGCTCAAAGCGATGATTGAGGCTGCAGAAACGGCCTTGGCTCCAGGTGGTATCCAGGCTATAGTTTTACAATTACATGTCATTATAGCATCTACAACACGGTCCATAGAGTATACGTAGCCTCCATAGCTGTTGATTATTAAGATGAGTGTGCCTCGATTAGCCGTCTCTGCCGCTTTCTTAACGAGGTAGACTGTACCTTCGTTTATAGTCCCCTCTATATATACTATGGCGACAGTGTCAGCATTTGATGATTTTATTATAATGGACGAAAATACAAATAATAGTAAGAAAACTATGATGATTTTTCTAAAACATATTTTCATTCTAATATTAATATCTTAAATCGATGTAATTATAGTTTATTTCCTCAAGTGTGCTTTTAAATTATAGAAAAGGTTTTTGAACGAAAAGGTAGAAATATATACTAAGTAGAAGATGAGAAAAAGAAAGCAACAATCAAAGATACAAAGATTTAGGCTTGGTTTTTCTCCAATAGTATCTACTGTCATATTAACGGGGATCCTTCTGACTATTATAGGTGTAGCAATATTCTATGCATCGTCTCTAATAGATGCAAACAGGCAACAGATGGAATTTGAATCTTCAAAAGACTTGTTGATATACACGGCTACTGCTTTAGAACAAGTAGCCTTAGGGACTGGAGGATCGCGATATGTGAGATTTAGCCTCTCAACTACCGGGATAGATTTCATAAACAACGCTTTTGGCGAGCTTAATGTCAGCGTTAATGATGTTGAAATTTTTCATGATGAAGAAACTTCTGCAATCATCATTGAAGGAGGTCCTCTGGTGACAAATACATTTAGAATGTTGCGACCCGAGATAAAAGTTAATCCGGAGGCAGAGATAAATAAGTTAATTATTGGTGCAGGAGAACCGTTGATAATAGTATATGAAAACTTTAGTGGTGGTGCGATAGCTGTACTACGAGCTACTAGGATTAGAGTAAACTATCTTGGTGTTTTTGATGTATTAGAAGCCGGTATTCCAAAAAAATATAATTATTTTGCTATATATTATATTAATATTACATTTGGGTCACTTGGAGGTTCTGGAAATATACCAGTGATTTTAAGAAATAAGGGTATAACTACAAGAGAATATAAATTCAACAGCAATGTTATTCACGTTGAAGCCAACCTTGACGGAATAGATGAGACAAAAGATTATATAGGTGATATAACAGCGCAAGGCAGTGTAATAATAGTGAGAATAGCGCAAGTGGAAGTTTCGACAGGTGGCTAACATGGCGTCACCAGTATTTTCGCATTTAATGGGAACACTTACTTTACTCGGTGTTATGGTAATTTTAATAGGAGTTTTTCTGGCTATACAATTTATTATCACACTCGAAATCCAGAACGTTAGACTTTCTGAAGTGGCTGAAACTACTGCTAGAGAAATTGTGGAGCTGGTCTCAGTATATACGCTTGGAGGAGGAAATTTTTCATATATGTATTTAACAGTGCCGCAAACAATAGGAGGACAGGCATACGATATTCGTTTAGAAAATGCTGGCGAGGGAAAAATAATAGTGAGAGTAAGGCTTCAAATTTACGAGCAAACTCGAGTGGTTGTAACTCCAAATTTTGGAGAGAACCCAGTAAATGTTATAGCGAATGATACAGTTATTGATAATATAAGAGTATCGCCTGAAATATTGTTACCTGCCCCTGAATATTCATTAAATGGGCACAGGGTTCGAGGAAAACCTATAATTGTTGCATTTCGGGAAGGAGAAAAAATCTATGTAGGTCTGTCTATAATATATCACCAGGGATAAATATTGCATGTACTTTTAGAATACCTAGCTATAGGTGTATTGATTATTCTTTTTATAACTATCTCACTTAACATAATAACTGATGTTACTGGCAGGTTAGGGACAGTAAAAGAAGAGCAGCTCTTCAATGTTGCAGAAAGGCTTATGGATAAAATATTGTTAACACCTGGATATCCTCCTAACTGCGGTACGGATTTTACGCAGTTATTATCAGATTTTGGGCTTGCGCTTAATGGTACGCGAACACCCTATGTTGTTGATCCTGATAAGGTTATGAGACTTTCAAATCTTTCTGTAATCCCTAATCCTCTTTTAATAAATTCGTCTCGTATTGCTGTTCTTTTAGGTGTTGAAGATGAATATGGCTTTAGACTTGAAATGAAACCTTTGCTTTATCATGTAATAACTCCGCTTGAATATTATCCAACACCAGGGCTTCCTACCCCCGATATACCTTCTCTTGTGCAAGTTCAAGTATTGAACTGGTATGGAATCGGGGTTCCCGGAGCAAATGTGACTGGTATGCTTGTCTTGATTAAGGCAAGACCCTCACCTAATGGTGGTTTAGAAGATATTTCTTATACTGTTTTTGTGGAATCAAATATTACGAGTGCTTTGGGAGAATGCACTTTAGATTTTACTGATGAAATAGCGGACTACTTTTCTGGAGGCAATGTTGGGGGACGACATTGGATATATCATTTTATTATTTTGCACACAAACTGGAAGGGTTTTGTAACTATTGCTGGATATTCGGAGCCTCCAGAAAGAGGCGTGCCTGTTACGGGTTATGTTATAGGAGATTATATTTTTCTAAATAGATCTGTTGATGTACCAGGAGCTTCTACAGGTGCAATTTTGACAAAAGATGAAATTATACAAGCTATTCCAGAGTATCAAAGTTTATTAACTGTGACAAAAATCGAGTGGTTATCGAATAACACACCACCACCATGGCCTGGACTCATAAGACCATGGGAAGAATATCGAGTAGGAAAAATCGAATATCTTGAAAGGTTATCATCACACATTTTTGTACTAGCCAAATGGAAAGGATCGCCCATAGTTGTAACTATTAGTAGAATACCTGTAATTGATATAGTATATGGATCCAGAGAGGCTACTCCAGCCAATTCAGTAACTATTACAAGAATAGCTCAGATATATAATTATCCTTACATTATTAAATTGACTGTATGGAGAAAGGTTGAAGGCTAAAGCCATGCGACACGGGCAAGTGCGTATAATAGAACTCTTGCTTGCAGCATTCATGATGGCAGTTACAATAATCTTTGTCATGAATTTCACCCGTCCAATCAAGAGTATTTACATTAGGGAAACGAGTGATTTACGGAGACTAGCATATAACCTTCTCAACGATTTTGCTACAGCGGGTGTTTATGAAGATGTTATAGTTCAGGGAAATCTTTCTGGAACAAATTGGGAAGATGAAATGAGACTTGTGTTATCGATAAGCTTACCACCTGAAATTTTGTTTAAAATGGAGGTGTATGAACTACATTTTTCTCCTATAACAGGGGATATAACATATATTAGGTTAGACAATGGGAGAATAACAAATTTGGAAAACTTTGATCAGGAAAAATTAATAGAAGCAGAGTCTGTGTCCTATACATATGTTATTGTAGGTGAGCCTGATAAAGTGAGGGGAACGGTTCTGTATATAGTTCTGGTCCTTGGATTTGGTGGGTAACTATGAGAAAGGGGCAAATTCTTGTTGCTACAGCACTTATGATAACTGTAGTTATTATGGCTATTGTTGTGAGTGTATATGAAGCCCATGTATTTTTCTTGAAAACAAGAAGTATCGTTGTGCGAGAAGTCATAGGGTCTATCACCGCAGATTTTGAAAGAGCTACAGCGGTGGTTTTGGCCGCTGCGACAAGATCTTATTTTAATTATTCGCGTTTTTACGATTTTTGTTCCAGATTTAGCAATCTTGGACTCACATATGGTGCAAGACACAATTTTACTATTGCTAGAAATGTAGCTAAATCATACCTTCAATATTGGCTTGTGGCAGCATCAAAAGCATATGCAAGTTATGGTCCACAGATTAAATATGACATTGGAAGGCTAAATATATCAAAGTACCTAGGAAGAAAAAGATATATATATAATCTTGTGAGCGGATACTGGTATTATCCAACAGCAGCCTCAGTTGCATATGCAAAACTAAGAGTTAACTTAACTAATGCAGGATTCTACGGATGGGAGTCCGATATAGTTGTGGGAGTTTTTCTAAAAGTTTACTCGCAACCTATAGATTCTGATCCCATTGAAAACTACACTAAAATTACCATAAATGTTAGAGTAGATAACAACGAATCTTATTCAGAATTAATTACAAAAGGATGGGTTGAAATTTATTATCCCGAAAGGAAAAATGGACGATGGACTGGAAAATGGGTTAAAGGAAAAATAGAAGATATAAAATATGATGGTTTTGGGAATTATACAATTAAATTTAAACCATATGTAAAAACTCTAGAAGATTCAATTACCGGTAAGGAATATGTTCCTCTACTTGTTGTAGTTTCAGACCATAGAGGTATAATTGTTGAAGCGCTTACTTATACTAGGATAGTATTTAAGGTTTCTAAAAAAACTCCGGATCAACTTATATACTATGATTATAATGGGAGAAAGAAAACTGTAACAAAGCCTAATCAAACACCACAGGAGAAATATACGATTGAATTTAGTTCGGATCTGAATTTTTATTGGTTGAATATAGAGTTGGGCAGGGATCCTGCTGATTTTGAGTTACCTCCACTACCTTACATGCCGATAAAACAGCTTATGATAAATATATCTAAGGACGGAACTCTTCAGACATTGTCTGAAAGACCTTTTCAAGTTGAAAATTGGACTAGAATAACATGGAATGGCGAAAATATATGGATACCTTATGGTCTCCCAGATCCTACAATTGATATTGTTCCATATATTGTTATGGGAGGAAAGTACTATAACATGCGTTTTGTTTTTCAAGTGCCGTTTGAAAGCCGAAATGTAAGGGATCAATGGGTGGTTATTTGGTGGAATGATAGTCTTGACGCTAAAATAAGAACATATTCGACAAAAATATGGTATGATGAATCTAAAAGAGAAGTTTTTCACCCATTGTTTGGAATAGAGTTTTTGGATCTACAGCACCAAAGGGCTTGGGGTTTTGAAAGCGTGCCGATTAGTAATAATCCATGTAGTTCTTATTTTGACCCAGATTATCATTTAAAATACTGGGGTATAGCTGCCTTGGTGATCAGGGACCCGGTCTCAGGAACAGTTTATGGAATTTACAATTTACATGGTTTTGATTCTTGGATAGTTAGGTGCGGTAGGAGCTACATTGCATACTTGGCTCGATATAGGCCCTACGGGACATGGAAAATATATCATAATTATTCTCGCTTTGGAATAACAGCTCCTATTAGAATATATGCAGTTCTTAATACGACACTTGTTGGCGATATATATAGATTAACTGAGTCAAACGGAAACACTGCGGGAAATGTGAGAGATGATTACTATCACTTTTTAGCAATAGTTGAGATCATTAATGGCACAAACTATGTACCAATTATATCATATGTTTATTGGACAAATACGAGAACAGGTCGTGGTTATTGGGTTGCGCAAGCTTCGGGCGCTGCTAGTAGCACTATACCGAATTGGCAGTCAACTTTTGGATGGTTTACATATTTAACATACCGTGAGGGAGGTTATCAAGAAAATTCTACTGACGACACGCCAGTGTCGTCGTCTATGGGATACAACGTCTATGAAAGCTATTATCCAGGTATAATGGTTTCTCAATGGGGAGATGATGCTGGAAAGTCGTTAATCTTTAATAAAGCTATACTGGATTATTGGTATTCTTTGAATCCCTATAGGAATCTAAAAACAGCATCATATATGTGTGGTAGCGTTCCTTTATGCTCGGCAGATTTTCAGGTTTTTCCTTTTGATTGGTACGATACATATACTATAGGTGCTGGAACACGTTTTTCATATTGGTCTGTGTATTTTGTATACGATTTAACGGGTCCAGGGTGGAGAGGGGATACTGACGAAAACGGCTGGCGTAATTCCTATGTCTATGCACCAATGTTCCTAGAGGAGTATTCACCTGTAATTAAAAAACCATAAATTAGGGAAAAGGCCGCCCCTCTACAGGAGCCTTGGGACGCCTGTCTATCCCTCTCCCCGGTCGAGGTTTGTCCCGGCTCTCGGGCGGCCACCGATAAAAATGTGTATACATGTTTTATTTAAAAATTCTATGGAGTATTTAAAAATATATTCATAATATATCGTTATAGCATTAAATATTTTTCAACAACCACTCAGCCAATTTCTTAGCAGCTTTAGCTCTATGAGAATATTTATTCTTTTCTTCTATTGTCATCTCAGCAAAAGTTCGATTTTCACCTATAGGTATGAATATAGGGTCAAATCCAAAACCCCAAGTCCCCTTAGGTGACTTTGAAATATAACCTTCTACTTTGCCAATAAACACTTTGATATCTTCCTTCTTATTTTTTAATGCTATAGTAGAGAGAAAATATGCTCTACGATTATTTTCATTCTCCATAAGCCTTAGAATTCCCTCTATTCCTATGGTCTTATACACATAGCTACTATATGGACCTGGAAAACCGTTCAAGGCGTAGATGAAGAGTCCCGCGTCTTCTACAATCACTGGTCTAAGATCAGTCTTTAAGTTTTTAACAGCAAAAACTGCTATATCCTCTAAATTTTCGCTTTGAATTTCTAGCTTTGGAGACTTGATTCCTTCTAAAAGAATATCGTATTCTCTAAGTATACGGGAAATTTCCTCTACTTTATGCCTGTTACCTGTAGCAATGTAAACCTTTAACACAAGTTATGCGGGCAGAACTTGGTATAAAACATAACTGGGACTAATGGTAGTAAAGTTTGAAGCAGAGCATAGATGTTATCTATACTAGATATGTCAATTGTTGAAGTGTCCTTAACAACCCCGAGCCTGAGAAAGAAGCCTTCTCTTCACCAAACGCTACTATGTCTATCAAAAAGGTCTCCAGTCTTTCACGACAAAATAAGCCGAGAAGATTTGTCGAGGATAATACTTCACATTCAAGGTTGTAGGGGAAAATACTTCAAAACAGTCCCGTCGGCGGGAGCGACGTATCCCATCGAAGTCTATATCGCTTCTTCTGGCAACATTTTTCCGCTCCCAAAGGGGCTTTACCGCTATATATCATGCAAGGGTAAATTAGTTCAAGTAGCCGACGAAGGCGTTACCGAAGATTACCTGCTTATAGCTGCAGTCTACGAAAGGACAATCCGTGTATATGGTCCAAGAGGCTATATGTATGTCCGAGAAGAGGTGGGACACCTACTACAAAATCTAGCACTTTCATTAGTCAGCCATGGCTTATATTACGAATATACGCTTGAACCCAGCCTCAAAGTCCCGAAGGGCAAACCAGAGGCTAAGGTAAAGGTGTATCGTGCGGACAGGATTTGTAGCGAGGAACTTGAGGGCATGTCTCTTGACGAGATAATAGTAAGGAGACGTAGCATCAGGAGTTTTCAGAAAAGACCTTTATCTCTTAGGAAAATTATCGACGTCTTAAAGTGGTCGTTGCAAGAATCTCCCAATAAATATTTTACTGTTTTCGGCTCAAAAGCCTGCTCCATATCACTATACGTTGTCGTGGCAAATGTTGAGGGCCTGGAGGAGGGTATATATTATTTTAATACTGACAGAGGAAGTCTTGAACTGGTTAAGAGAGGCTCATTTTCTCGCAAACTTTATGAAAGCGCTTTGATGCAGGATTGTGTCCTCAAAGCTCCAGCTAATATAGTGATTGCTGGAAGCCGTAATGAACTAGTTGATTACATAGCAGGAGCTGTGGGTCAAAATATCTACCTTAATTCTACTGCACAAGGTTTGGGGACAGTTGCAGTAGGAGCTTTTTATGATGAAGAAGTTGCAGATGTCTTAGGCACTGATATGAAACCTCTCTACATAATGCCTATCGGCGTACCTATTGTATCCCTGGAGAGAGTAAAATATAGGGTATAAAGGTGCGTATATCATTATTTAATATGTGGAGTATTGGAAATTACCGCCAAGAGTAAAGGTATTGGAGGCTCTAGGATGTATAGGTGATGGTAGGATAGAGTTTATTAATGAAAAGGAGGCGAAGGTTGTCGGGTCGGATGGCAGAAGGACTTACCGTGTCGTATGGGACGGAAAACTGGGCATCTACTCTACCGATAATGGGTCTGTTTATAGAGGGTATCTCGGTTATCCAGCGATAGCATTTTTCATGCTTAAAGGAATATTACCTTACGAGGAAAAGCTAGCCGATGCATTAAGAGGTATACCGTGGAGAGAGATAAATGAGAAGTTTAAAAGCTATAGGCTCACCGAAGAATATGTGAAAGAAGTTCTTGAACGAAAAGGTATAAATTGGGCGTATGTCGATGCCTTTGTTAAAAAAGTAATGGCTGAGATAAAGAGGCTTAAACCATATAAGATAAAACTGGGCATTACTTCGTACTTTTCTTAGGGGAACTGAGTTAAGCTTTTAATCTCATGTTTTCAAGAAAATAGTCATACGGGCTCTGTGTAGCTGTAATTGCAAATTTTCAAGCCTTTCTTTCTTTAAACAGGAAATAATAGCCTGCTAGGTTAGTGAGGCTTAAATTCCTAAAATGTTTTTAAGAATATTCTTCTTGATATTTCTTGATCTTTTGATAAATGAATTTAAACCTTGCATCATAATATTAGAGAGAACTATGATGAGGAGAAGTGCTTGGTTTTACCCCGGGGAAATTGCAGAACTTGCTGTTGCGACAATAGTGGTATACCTTGTATTTCTGAGCATAGCTGGCTGGAGGTTCAATCCAACATATTTGACTTACGTTTTTCTTCTATCCTTCCTTGTATATATCCCGCATGAACTCGCACATAAATTTACAGCGATGTATTATGGACTACCAGCCCGTTACAAGCTTATCAAGGAATTCTTTCTTCTCACTTTAATTTCTGCCATACCATTTATGCCGATAAAAATCATTGTCCCGGGCACTGTTCTCATATATATGACGTGGCCTGTTAGTAAAGAGACGAATGGAGTTATCTCCGCTGCAGGTCCTATAACTAATTTACTCATAGGGCTTGTAGCGTTAGTGATTGGAGGACCATTTGCCAGAGTTCTGGCAGAAATTAGTGGATGGATAGCATTTTTTAACCTCATACCATTCGGTCCACTTGATGGTAAAAAAATTCTCGAGTGGAATGGTCTTATATGGCTTATATTGTTCGCTTTCTCGGCGTATCTCGCGTTTATAGCGTGATTCTTTACAGGTAATAGGCAACCCTATCTTTATATTCCACCGTAATTTTGTTGGAATGATGTATCATGGCGTCTGAAATAGAAAGGAAAATGAAATTAGAGCAATTAAGAAAAATACGACAACAAGAAGAAGAAGCTAGAAAACGTCTCTCTAAGATCAAGTACAAGATTATAGTTCTTAGCGGAAAAGGTGGTGTGGGAAAATCCTTCATAACAGCCAATATAGCTGCCGCACTGGCAAAGAAGGGCTATGTCGTCGGAGT
Source organism: uncultured Thermofilaceae archaeon (assembly GCA_964546235.1). Lineage (GTDB taxonomy): Archaea > Thermoproteota > Thermoprotei > Thermofilales > Thermofilaceae > JALVKT01. The sequence goes on from CAZJJA010000023.1 coordinate 11,475, forward strand.
TCTAGATTCAGACATTCATGGTCCATCGATTCCTAAAATTTTTGGTCTTCATGGACAAAGTCTATACGCTGGTCCCGGAGGCATTATGCCGCTACTAGGTGTGGGAAATGTGAGGGTTGTCTCAGCCGATCTAATGTTGCCAGACGAAGAATCAGCACTCATCTGGAGGGGTCCGATAAAGACGGGTTTTATAAGAGAACTTTTAGCAATGGTGAATTGGGGTGAGCTTGACTATCTACTGGTGGATCTTCCACCTGGAACGGGGGATGAAGCTCTTACAATAGCACAGCTTATAAAAGACCTGGATGGGGCTATAGTGGTTACGACGCCAAGCGATTTAGCAAGAATTGTTGTTAAAAAGGCAGTCACGTTCTGTAAACAGCTAAATGTACCTATTCTCGGTATTATAAATAATATGTGTTGCTTTATCTGCCCAAAATGTGGTTCAAAATACTATATATTCGGGGAAGGTGGTGCAGCAAAGTTGGCTGAAGAAATGGGCATTGAAATGCTTGCAGATATACCATTAGATCCCCGCATAAGCGAGGCTACCGACCAGGGAGTACCCTTTGTTATAGCTTTTCCGGACACAGAAGCAGCTAAAAACATAATGTCCATCGCTGAGAAGATCGAAAAAATTATGAATGAGAGGAAGAAGAGTTCTCAGAGTACCAACGAAAGGTTTCAATTGCGTCTCTAAGAAGACTATAAACTTGTAATGCATCTTTCATGTCAACAATAAAAATGGTGTCCCTGTGGCACGAAATTATTTGTGTAACATTTATTCCCCTTGAGGATAAAAGAAAAGTTAGATAGGAGATTATACCCGGAGTAGATATTATCTCGGGAGGACTGTTCATCAAAATGGCAGCCTGACCCTTCATGAAGGAGAGCATTCCTACGTTTTTTAAAAGGCCATGTATTTGTTCAGCAGTTTCTCTATCTATCATAAGGGTGAAGCTTTCGACACCCTGAGTAAACTGGAAGAACCGTGCTGTTTTCGCTAGCTGAAGTATTTTCGTTACAACATTTCTTGCTTTACGTGAGTCTATCGTAATAACTTCTATATCGTCTATTAGACTTAACGAGCTGGCAGCCATGACCTTTGCAAACTTGATATCAGGTATTTCTGACTGCTTGACGAGCGGCTTAGCAAATCTTATAAGTGCGATCTTTACAGCGCTTTCACTGACCTTTGTGTCTAGCAGCTTTTCGAGATCTTTCTTTAAGAGTTTCGATAGCGCGCTGTAGTTAATTATCCCTAGCCTCAGATTTTCTAAAAGGCATGGGCGCGTGAATATAATATGTCTTACATACTGTGCAATGCTCTCGGAGCGACTATGAGGCTTCATACAGTTCCCATGATGTATATTTACTATTGGCTAATATATAAAATGTTCTATATAGAACATTAATTACCTTTTTTGTTACATTTTTTATCAAAATAGATAAATATAGATATGAGATAAAAATTAAGGTTGAGGACTATGAACAAAAATATTATAGCTGTTGCAATAATAGCGTTAATTATTGGGGCGGTATTAGGTTATATCTTTTCGTTGTCAAAGATCAGTGAGTTAGAGTCTAAAATTAACAAATTGCAACAGGAGCTTGAACATTATAAAACTGGAGCAATCACAGAAAAAGAAGGTCTAGTAGAAAAAATCAGAAAAAGAGGAAAACTTATCGTGGGAACAAGTGCAGACTGGCCACCGTTCGAGTATATCGATAAGAATGGACAGTTTGCTGGTATAGACATTGAGTTGGCTAAAAGGATAGCCGACGAACTCGGAGTCGAACTTGAGATAAAAGACATGAAATTTGCTGCGCTCATCGAAAGTCTAGTTAACGGAAAAATAGATCTGATTCTAGCTGATATGACTCCGACGGCCGAGAGAGAGAAAGTTGTCGACTTCTCGATTCCATATTACTTCAGCAAAGGAAATGCTGTAATAACACTGAAAGATAAAAGTCTCAACAGCGAAGAAGACCTTTACGGCAAAAAGATAGGCGTACAGCTAGGTACAATCCAAGAAGAGTGGGCTAAAGAAAACCTCGAAGGAAAGGCTGAGATCAAGAGCTACGACAAGGTGTATCCAGACTTGCTAATGGTTCTGAAAAGAGGTGATGTAGACGCGATAATAGTCGGAGACAAGATAGCAGACGTGTTGACGAAAAAAGACGATACCATAAAAATTGCCTTCTATGTTGGAGGGACAGGGATAGGCGCGGCTGTAGCGATGCCTCAAGGAGCAGAGGATCTCAAATATATTGTAAACTCCGTGATTGAAAAATTACTGAGTTCAGGAGAAATGGAAAAGATATTCCAACAAGAAATAGATAAGTGGCTGACATCCCAAGGTTGAACTTTTTCCCATTTTCTGGTGAATAATAATGGACACCCTAGCTTTTTTGATAGAATACTTACCTTTCATTTCTGAGGGAACAATAATAACTCTACAGTTAACATTATTCTCCTTTTTTCTCGGATTCTCTTTGGCAATGCCCCTAGTTCTCACTAATATCCTGGACTTCGCTCCAATAAAGTTGGCCTCAAGATCGTATATAGAGGTTGTAAGAGGAACCCCTTTACTCGTACAACTTTTCCTTATATATTTTGGTTTACCCTCTCTTGGAATAAAATTTGACCCTATGACGGCTAGCATATTGGCGCTCGGGCTCAATAGTGCTGCATATCAGGCGGAGATATTTAGATCAGCAATCAAGGGCATACCTGAGAGCCAGTTCTTAGCTGCAGAATCGCTCGGCTTTTCCAAGCTACAAACCTTTAGGTACGTTGTTTTGCCACAGTCTGTCAGGATAGCGATGCCTGCTCTTGTAAACGAGTTCGTTACACTAATAAAAGAAAGCTCTCTTGCATCAATAATCGGAATTGTCGAGCTCACAAGGAGGGGAGATTATGTGGCAGCCTATACGTTCAGGGCTTTTGAAGCATACCTGGCTGTCGCCATAATGTACTTTATACTATGTTACTTCTTCTCTCATACAGCCAGGTATATAGAGAGAAAGACCAGGATACCAGGTTATAGGGGTGGTTAAAACGACGAAGATACTTGAAATGTATAATATAAGAGCTGGTTACGATCATCACGAGGTCTTAAAGGGAGTATCGCTTTATGTCGAGAAGGGAGAAAGAGTTGTAATAATGGGTCCAAGCGGAAGCGGAAAAAGCACACTATTGAAGGTAGCGGTTCTATTAGTAAAACCTTGGTCTGGCAAAATAATACTGGATGGAGTCGAATTGACATCAAAGACAGTAGATATAAGAAAGGTCAGGTCAAGAACAGGTTTTGTTTTTCAGAGTTATAATTTGTTCCCCCATATGACTGTCTTAGATAATATCATACTCCCGCTAGTTATAGTAAAAAAGATGAGCAAGAAAAAGGCAGAAGAGAAGGCAAGAGAGGTTTTAAAACAGGTTGGGCTAGAAAACGTAGCGAAAAAATATCCGCTCCAGCTGAGTGGTGGGCAGCAACAACGTGTTGCTATTGCGAGGGCTTTAGCAATGGAACCTAAGATTCTATTTCTCGACGAGCCTACTTCAGCCCTTGATCCTGAGCTGAAAGAAGAGGTATTGATTACTCTGGAGAAGATAGCTAAAGGAGGAATTTCTATGCTTATAGTTACCCACGAACTCGACTTTGCTGAGGATGTGGCCGACAGGATAATATTCATGGAAGATGGCGTCATAGTAGAAGAGGGAGAAGCAAAAGAAATTCTCTACAATCCACGCAAAGCTAGAACAAAAGAGTTTTTGAGGTCTATTAGAAGGAGAAGCGGGAAATGCTAACACATATTTTT
>CAZJJA010000024.1:0-14708 GCA_964546235.1 uncultured Thermofilaceae archaeon
TAGAGAGCGAGCACTCTGCTCTCTCAGCAGCGGTTGGAGCTTCATTAACTGGGGCAAGAGTATTCACAGCAACAGCGAGCCAAGGATTAGCCTTAATGTATGAGATTCTCTGGATTGCAGCTGGTCTAAGAACAACAATCGTGATGGCATTAGGTAACAGAGCATTTTCACCAAACATAAATATCCATTGCTCTCATGATGATGCATATGCAGCCAGAGATACAGGTTGGATACAGTTCTTTGCAGAAAACGTCCAGGAAGCCTACGACCTAACACTACAAGCTTTCAGAGTATCAGAAGATCACAGAGTATTATTCCCAAGTATCGTCAACCTCGACGGATTCATTCTCACACACTCTCTGGAAGGACTATATGTGTTAGAAGATTCTGACGTCAAAGAATTCTTACCGCCGAAAGATCCTGTTAATCCAATTGATCCTGACGATCCTAAAACATATGGACCGTTAGATCTCTATGATTGGTACATGGAGCACAAGAGACAGCAAGCAGTACATCTTGAAGCAACATACCCAGTTATAAAGGAGATACTAAGTGAGTACAGTGAATTTACTGGACGAAGCTACAAGCCAATAAAGACATACGGACTTGAAGATGCAGACGTGGCCATCATGGTTCTAGGCTCATCTGCAGGCTCGGTGAGACATGTGGTAAGACAGTTAAGAGAAAAGGGCAAAAAAGTAGGAGTCATAAGCTTGACTCTCTATAGGCCCTTCCCCAAAGAAGATATAAAAGCTGCATTAAAGGATGTCCAAGTATTGGCAGTAATGGATAGGAGCATTAGCTTTGGCAGTCCAGGAGCACAGCTTTACATGGATGTTACAGCAACACTTTATAACGCAAAGTCGAGACCTTTGATGTTTAACGTAATATACGGACTCGGTGGACGCGACCTAACACCAGACCAGATATTGAGTGTAGTAGAAAAAGCGGAAGAAGTTTTGAAGACTGGAGAAGTTAAGGAAGAAAATGTTTGGGTGGGTGTGAGAGAGTAGGGGTGATTAGATAATGAGTGAGGGTGTAAAATTAATAAAAACATTAAAAGAAATACCAAGAACAGAGCAATTAGCACCAGGACATAGATTGTGTGCTGGTTGTGGTATTCCTCAGATTGTAAGGTTTGTACTAAAAGCTGTACCAGACCCTAAAGTCGTAGTAAATGCAACAGGCTGTCTAGAAGTAGCAACAACAATCTTCCCATATACAAGCTGGAAGGTCCCATGGGTTCACAATGCATTCGAGAATGCAGCCGCAACTGCTAGCGGCATAGAAGCTGCATTTAAAATGCTAGAAAAGAAATACGGCAAAAAGAAGCTCAAGATAGTGGTATTTGGAGGAGACGGTGGAACATTTGATATCGGCTTCCAGTCACTAAGTGGTGCACTAGAAAGAGGACATGATCTGATCTACATTTGTTACGACAACGAAGCATATATGAATACAGGGATCCAAAGATCGGGAGCAACACCAAAAGGAGCACATACAACAACTAGCCCAGCTGGTAAAGTTATTCCAGGCAAACAGGAAAGGAAGAAAGATCTGATAGCTATAGCTATAGCACACGGAATAAAATATGCAGCAACATTAAACCCCGCATACCCCGTAGACATGTATAATAAAATTGTAAAAGCAGCCAATACGCCGGGGCCAACGGTATTGCATTACTTTTCACCTTGCCCTACAGGCTGGTATTTTGACCCAAGCAAAAGCATAGAAGTTGCAAGGCTAGCGGTACAAACTAGAATATGGCCTCTCTATGAATATGAAAATGGTAAATATAGAATAACAGTAATGGTTAAGAAACCGAAGCCTATTGAGGATTACTTCAAGCTTCAGGGAAGATTTAGACATTTGTTAAGACCGGAAAACCAGTGGCTACTTGAAGAAATTAAGAAAGACGTAGAAGAAAACTGGAAGAGATTGCTCAAATTAGCTGGGATTGAAGAATAAAAATTTTTATTTTTTACATTTTTCACGATATTTTCTGTAATTTTTTGTTTTCAAAAGAAAAATTAAAGTAAGAGTTTTTATGTGAAGGAAATTAAGGGTTAAAAATGGATGCGAGTCCCAAGGCTATTTTTAAAGAATCATGTCCAAACTGTGGAGAAGATATTATAGATTTACGCTTAAGCAAAGGTTTTCCTTGTGAAAAATGTATTCCAGATGACGTTTTTCTAAGCTGGATACAAACAGAGGAAAAAAATAACCATGAACATTATTTTTTAGAAGTAAAATATATTTACGACACTCTAAAGAAGTATAAAACTTTAAAAAGATTCAATGAAATATACAAAATTGAAAGAGAAACAAAAAACTATGAAGAATTCTTTAAAAATGTATTAGGAAACGCACCATGGAGTGCACAAAGGGCTTGGGCTAAAAGAGTCCTGTTAAAAGAAAGTTTTACGATATTAGCACCCACTGGTGTTGGAAAGACAGTATTTGGTATAATCACTTCACTATACCTAGCAAAGAAGAAGAAAAAAACATATTTCATACTACCTACCACGGTTCTTGTAAAACAGGTTTACGAAAAAACACTTATAATGTCCAAAAAAGCTGATCTCGAAGAGGACAGAATTATAGCTTATTATTCTAGAATGCCAAAAAAGAAGAGAGAAGAGGTATTTGAAAAACTATCTACAGGAGAATTTAACATTTTCATATCAACTTCACAGTTTTTATCAAACAATTTTGATAAATTAAAAGATCATAAATTTGATCTAATTTATGTAGACGACGTAGACTCCATAATGAAATCCTCCAAACACATTGATAAAGTCCTTATGCTTCTAGGCTTCGAACAGGACGATATACAGTTGGCATACCAAATTATCTATACTCGACTAAAGCTAAATGCAGCACGCAGAAGAGGTGAAGAAGAAGCAGAAGAAATGCAGAAAGAGCTTAGAAAAATGGAAAAAGTCCTCGAGTCTCGTAAAAGAAAAATAAAGCCAGGAGTTATGGTCATTTCCACAGCTACTGGAAGACCAAGAGGTCTAAGAGTAAGATTGTTTAGAGAATTGCTAGGCTTTGAAATAGGTTCCAGAGCCGAGCTCATCAGGAATGTTATAGATAGCTATGTAGTACTTGAAAAAGATGACATAATAGGAAAAGTCGCAGATCTTGTAGGCATTCTCGGCAAAGGAGGACTGGTTTTTATTCCAATGGGATATGGAGAAGACTTCTTGAAGAAAATAAAGGAAAAGATTACAGAAAAAGGGCTAAAGGCAGAGTATGTGTATGGTAAAGAGAAGGGTGTTGTAGAAAAATTTGCAAATGAAGAAATAGATGTTCTAATAGGTGTAGCAACATATTATGGCCTACTAGTTAGAGGTCTAGATCTTCCACACATAATTAGATATGCAGTTTTTGCCGGTGTACCTCACTTTAAATTTTCGGCTGAAATAGAAGAAATTTCTCCAGCAAGACTTCTACAGATAGCTTCAACGGTGAGAAATGTTGCAGAGAAAAGGGATCAAAATGAAATAGATAGGTTGTCTTCCAGCATTAGAAGATGGCTAATATCTCTAGATGCTGGAACCTACCAAGCATTCCTCGAAGCCTATAAGAAGGGAGAAGTAAAAGGAAAATTCATAAGATTAGCTGAAAACATAAACAGGCTAAGGCTATTAATTCAAAGATACCTGACTTCTCCTAAGTATCTCAAAAAAATAGAAGAAAATACAAATTTAGTGATTCATGAGGAAGGGGGTAGAAAGTACTTCTTACTTCCAGACGTTATGACATACCTGCAAGCCTCTGGAAGAGTTTCCAGAATGTACGCCAAAGGGGTCTCTAAGGGACTATCTGTTGTAGTTGTAGACAATCAGAAATTGTTCGAAAATCTTGTAAGAATGTCAAGATGGTATAGCGACGAGATAGAGTGGAGAAATTTCGAAGAGATAGATATTAAGTCAGTCCTAGAGGAAATAGATAGAGAGCGAGAATTTATCAAAAAACTAATCACAGGAAAACTGAGAGTCGAAGAAGTGAAGGATTTAGTAAAAACTGCACTTGTAATCGTAGAGTCTCCTACAAAGGCTAGGACCATAGCTTCATTCTTTGGAAAACCATCAAGGAGATTAATAAATGGGGCCATTGCATATGAAACGTCCACAGGAGATTATATTCTACAAATAATAGCAAGCAAAGGCCATGTTTTTGACTTAATAACCTCTCAATATAATTATAAGGGTCTTAAGGATTTCTACGGAATAGTAGTTGACGCAAAGAACAGGCTTTTTCTACCAGTATATACGACATTGAAAAGATGTAGAGACTGTGGTGAACAATTCACCGACTATCCTGTAGAGATAAGCGACGGGAAAATTAAAGTCAAAAAAGTATGTCCTCGCTGTGGAAGCGGAAACATTGTTGATCAGTGGGACACTGTTAAGATTCTACGTAAGCTAGCGAGCGAGGTAGATGAAGTTCTCTTAGCCACTGACCCGGACACAGAAGGAGAGAAAATTGCCTGGGATATTGCTACATCTCTAAAACCATATGTTCCAGAAATAAAACGAATGGAGTTCCACGAAGTTACGCGAAAGGCTTTTGAACAAGCATTACAGAGCTTAAGGAAACTTAACATGAGACTTGTAGAGGCACAAATAGTCAGGCGAGCCGAAGACAGATGGATAGGCTTTTCGCTAAGCAAAAAACTATGGCAAGAATTCGGCATGAAATGGCTTTCGGCTGGAAGAGTTCAGACACCCGTTCTAGGATGGGTTATCGAAAGATATAATGAATCTAGAGCCAGCATAAGACCAATTTTCAGAATAGTTTTAGAGAACGATTACATTTTAGTAGTAGAAAACATTAAACTAGATTCCAAAAAACCAAAAGAAATAGCTGAAGAAATCCGAGAGCAAGGCATAGAAATAACAATTAAAGAAAAGAAAGAACGAGCAATAACTCCGCCTCCGCCATTCACCACTGACACCATGCTCCGTGAAGCATCACAAAGACTCCGAATAGGTGTCGATAGAATAATGCGTCTTGCTCAAGAACTCTTCGAACTAGGACTCATCACATACCACAGAACCGACAGCACCCGAGTGTCCGATGCCGGACTTAGAGTAGCTCAAGAATATATAACAGAGAAATTTAAGAAAGAATTATTCACGCCAAGAAGATGGGGCGAGGGTGGCGCTCACGAATGTATACGTCCCACAAGACCGATCGATACAGAAATGCTGATAAACCTTCTAAAGCAGGGAATTCTCCAACTACCCGTTCAACTATCAGCTTTGCACTTCAGATTATACGATTTGATTTTCAGAAGATTCATTGCAAGCCAAATGCCCCCAGCAAAGATAGTAGAAACCACCATACTGGCGAAGAGTCCCTTTTTCGAGAAAGAATACACTTGGATAACTGAAATAATCGAATCAGGGTTTACAGAAATCTATCCACTCGAAGTGAGAACAATTTTAAAGCCAGGTAAATACAAAGTGAAGTCTGTATCGTATAAGAAATTGCCCACAGTGCCTCTATATTCGCAGGCTGACCTGATTAGACTCATGAAAGAAAGAGGTATAGGAAGACCATCAACTTACGCGAAAATAGTAAAGACTCTCTTGGATAGACATTATGTGATAGAAGTGAAAAACGGCAAACTTGTTCCAACAAAACTTGGAATAAGGGTCTACGAATTCCTTAAAGAAAAATACGGCGATCTGGTTTCAGAAGAAAGAACAGCAGAGGTACAAAAATACATGGACATGATAGAAGAAGGCAAAATAGATTATCGCGACGTTCTAAAAGATTTTTACAACGAAATATTAGAAAAGGTTGAAAAGAAATAACTCCTATTTTTAAACCGTGTCAAGAGGATTGTATATAGGAAGATTTCAACCATTTCACAAAGGGCATCTAAGAGCGGTTAAATGGATATTAGAACGAGAAGATGAGTTGATTATAGGCATAGGGAGCGCCCAGTACAGCTATACCTTGAGAAACCCCTTCACTGTCGGAGAAAGAATCTACATGATATGGACAACCCTAAAAAGCGAAGGTTTACTAGACAGGATAATGTTTTCAGCAATACCAGACACCGACTCACAACACAGCACATGGGTTTCACACGTTAAAACATACACACCGCCTTTCGACAAAGTATATACGAATGACCCTCTCTCACAAATACTATTCCAAGACGAGGGCATAGATGTGCAACCTATACCATTCTTCGACAGAGAAATATACAGTGCAACTCGAATAAGAAATCTAATAATAGAAGATAACAAAGAATGGATGAACTTGGTCCCCAAACCCGTTGCAGAGTTTATCATAAAAATCGGAGGAGACAAAAGGATCAAAAAACTAGCATCAATATAGCTTGAGAGTAAAAAATAAAACCTTTGTAAACTTAAACTTACCTGTAATCTCCACATCAACCAAAATCATAAGCGGCCGTGGTCTAGTCTGGACTAGGACGGCGGCCCTCCAAGCCGCAGAACCCGGGTTCAAATCCCGGCGGCCGCACCATTTTCTTTGGAACACTAATAAATAAGTCCTGTTTTCTTTTCATGAAATAGGATGTACGATGTCGACGCATTGTCCCTATTATAGGATGACTTCTCATGGTACGAGATGTGTGCTTATGGATATTAGTGATTGGAGAAGAGTTGGAAGAAATTATATAAGGTTTTGCAAAACTGGAGGAAAAGGATGTAGTATTTTTATGAGATTGAGTAAAATCGTGATGCAGAATAAGAACGGTTTTGTCAAAGTGAGAGGTAATGTCCTGCTTGGAGAAAAAGAGTGATTGGCTTCTCCTGTTATCTGTGATAATTCTTGTAAGCGGAATTGCACTATTCTTCTCTCTTAATTTTTTCGAAAAAATAATATATATTCCGATAATTTTATTATATATTTTTATAATATATTTTATATTTTATATCGTATTAAAGAGAAAAAATATAAAAAAAGCACATTTTTCTGTTCTCTCTATTATATTGGCTGTTTTTATGTCAACCCCTATTTTTTACTTAGCTGCTATTTACACCTATGATATGGTGAGAACTCAAATAATAAGTTCTGTGTTTTTAAACGAGATATATAAATTATCAAAACTATCATTAAAAAACATTCTATTTCTTCTATTTTTGTTCTCGTATATTGCTACATATATTTTCTTTAAGAACCTATCCGATATATTTGAACTAAAGTATGTTGTTGAAAAATACAAAAACATACTAAACATTGTATTTGAAGAAACTACCTTAAGAGGCGTTAATCTAAAAATAAAAGTGGCAGGAATACTTATCGGAACAGCTATAGCTCTAGTTGATATATTTCTAGGCAACAAATTTTTCTTATTCTTTATACCACTTCTTTTCTTTTCCAAGATATCAATTCTAATCTCTGTGTTCACATCTTCTCTCTTTTTTTATCTTATGGGCATAAGGATAGATGTTTTCTGGAATTTCGTTGCCATTTTTCTGTTTTCTCTCTTCTTGTTTTTGTTATCAAAGAAACTTGCTATAAGTATTGAGGGACACGCGTCTGCTCCTTTGAGATTATTTTTGTCTGCTTTATCTATTTTAATATTTTTAGTTGTTTTCTTTATAATTTTTCAAATAAAAGCTGTATTGTTAGTCCCACTTTATTTATTGCTTATAATTGTTGTAGCTTTTTCCATCTTTGAGCTTGAAAATAACAATATACCGCTAAGTCTCTTGGCTGTTATCAGCGTTAGTTATATGATGGCAAGTGGTTCTAATGGACTAGCAGGAGTTTTTAAAATGATTAATCCGAATCTAGCTATTTTTTATTGGTTCTTTATAACTTCTATATTAGCTATCCAAACTGCAACGTATGTAACATATATCCAGAGAAAGTTAGAAGACTATACTTATGATTGCCATATAGGGATTGTTGAAGCTTTTATTGTTCTTGTGGCCGCCTCAAGCATAGGGTCAATTGTTGTTTTGAATCCTCCTTCTATAGACTTTAATTATCTTGGTCGAATTGAAATAGGCAACACAAATTTTGTTGGAATTATTTATCCTTTGTTTTCCTTAATTTTTAGTGTAGCTCATTTTTTCCTCACAGCACCTCTTGTGACAGAGGGACTAATAGTATATGGTTTTAACCCTTTTCACCCAGTCGGTGTATTTATAGGAGGAATTTTTCCTGGACCATCTACAATGATTCCCTCAATTATTGCTATAGCTTTGAAAATTGCTGACTTGAAGTTGAAAAAGAAATTGTTGTCTAAGCTTTTTTCATACTCTATACTTGGCCTGGGATTAGGATACTTGCTAGGCCTTATATTATGTTCCTTAATTTCTATATAGCTATATTTTTGAGTCAGAATATTGTTTTAGCTGAAGATAGGTGAGGTGAGTAAACGTGTTTGTCCGACGAGAAGAAATAATGAGAGAAACATCAAAGTTGTTGTCTATAGCTCTAATACTTAATGCTGTGTTTACGCTTTTCGCTCCATTCTATCTTTTATTTATGAAGGAAATTAACATCATAGTATTAGCAATTCTAGTCTTCTCCATCATATCTCTGATACTTGTCTATATCCTAAAGAAGTCAATAGAAGACTACTCGCTCGGTTCCGCATACAAATTGACAATTATAGCTATGATCTTTGGGTTTATCGGAGGCTTTGTCATTGTAGGAATAATAATCTACAGGGTTCGAACACTTATAAAAGAATTCCTTACTGGAAGATAACAATGTTTGCGTCAAGCTTAAATACACTCTCTTTTGAAGAAAATGGGTGGTGATCTAATGGATAGTGCCAAGGAAATTACACCGCCACAACCGATTGTTAAAACTCCTCTTTTGAGACGATTTGGAGGAATTGTAAGTAGAGAATATAAGATAGGAAGAGGCTTTAGCAGAGGAGAAATAGAGGCATTGGACCTCACTGTAAAGGAAGCTAGGCTTCTTGGCTTACACGTTGATGATCGCAGAAAAACAGTATATGAAGAAAACATAGAGCGACTAAGACAATGGTTAAGGGAACTAAAAGAGAGCGGGATCAAGCAAATTGTTGTAACAACGGAGATTTTTGTAAAGAGGGATCTCAGGAAAGTCTTTAAAGGAAAAACAATGAGTGGAAGAAAGGGTAGAGGTCTATTAAGTGTAAAGTATAGGTATACACACCATTATAAGTGGAAGAGGAAGAAGAAAGAGAGAGAATTAAAGAAAAGACATGAAGGAAAGATACACAAGGGCGGCGACTAAATTTTTCTTTCTACAATTGTCTTACGATACTGGCTCACTATATTTCTTGCATGTTCGATGACTATCTTAGACCCGCACTTGAAACAGTAATATTTTCCTTCGATTTTGGCAAAAATGCGGGGGCTACCGCATATTTCACATACTTTCTTAGAGTTGGACATCTAATTATCATCAAGATATTTTACCTAATAAGGGTATCTAGGAGAATTCCGGGTTAAATAATTGTGTGGCAAATGTGGCAATAACTTTTTATTTTCATAGGCTTCTTCAATGTGCGATTAACAATACATGGTGAGGAAACCAGTATGAGACCAAGAGTGGAACTTCCATTAAAAGTACTGGAAAAAAACATCGGAAACATTATATTCGTGAAACTTAAAGACGGATCAGAATATATTGGAAAACTTGAATCCAGCGATATTTCAATGAATCTAATACTTTCTGAAGCTAAGCAAGTCACAGAAACAAATAAACTTCTTACAAACTATGGTGTGATTCTCATAAGAGGTAGTAACATTCTATATGTATCGGTCGAACCAGATAAGGTTGCTTTTTATGAATCAGAATCATGATTAACCAATACTTATTATACCATTAACGAATTGTTATTGAAGTCCAATGTCGAGAAAAAACATATTCGTTGAAAAAACGTCATTCACCCCGGTATCAAAGAGCTATGTAGAAATCGTCGAACGAAAAGGGCTCGGACATCCAGACTATATTGCAGACTCTATATCTGAGGTAGCGAGCAGGGAACTCTCTAAATACTACCTGGAAAAATTCGGACAAATACTGCACCACAACCTCGATAAAGTATTGATAGTGGGTGGACAGGCAGAGCCTCGCTTTGGTGGGGGTGAAGTAATACAGCCAATATATATTCTCATCTCAGGACGAGCAACAACAGAGGTCATAGAAAGCGATGGAACAAAAACCACAGTCCCTATTGGACCCCTCGTGTTGAAAGCTGCCAGAGACTGGATAAAAAACAACATTAGGTTTCTTGACCCGGACATACATACGATAATAGATTATAGGATCGGAAAGGGCTCTGCCGATTTAATGGACATTTACGAAAGAAGAAAAGACTACCCAGGGGCTAACGATACGTCTGTGGGTGTGGGATTTGCGCCACTCACAGATACAGAAAAACTGGTTCTTGAAACAGAAAGATTGCTTAATTCTCCAGAGATCAAAAAGAAATACCCTGCGATAGGCGAAGACATAAAGGTTATGGGGGTTAGAAAGGGCGACAGAATATACCTTACAATTGCCGCCGCTATCCTATCTAGGTTTATCCATAACGTCGATGAATATCTCGAGTTAAAGGAAACGATAAAGAAAATCGTCATGGAGCATGCTCAAAGCATAACAAACAAAGAGATAGAAATATTCATCAACACAGGGGACAATCCACAAAAAGGCGATAAAGGTGGACTATACCTGGTTGTCACAGGAACCTCGGCGGAGCATGGAGACGATGGAGCTACAGGAAGAGGTAACAGAGCCAATGGGTTGATTACACCTTTCCGCCCAATGTCCCTTGAAGCAACCGCAGGCAAGAATCCAGTCAGCCATATAGGCAAGTTGTACAATATTGTAGCATTCAACGTTGCACAGGAAATAGCATCGCTCGACAACATAGAAGAAGTGTACGTTAAATTAATCAGCCAAATAGGCAAGCCCATCAACGAGCCGCTTCTAGGATATATTTCAATAAACTCGGATGAATCAACATATACTAGAGTAAAGAAAAAAGCTGAGGAGATCTTAGAAGAGCACCTAGACAAAATAAACAAGATATGGAAAGACGTGCTAGAGGGAAAGGTCACACTTTACTAACACTGTTCTTTAACTCTCTTTTTCTCTTCTTCCTATAATCCTCTATAATATTCTTCACTTGAGATAGTAGATCAGTGCCGCTATTGGATATGATTGAGTTAACCATATTTTTCTTTAAAGAATCATAATTAATATAATAGAAGTATTCAAACTCAACAGAATCATCAGGCAAAACGTATAGTCTAGGCATATCTCCATCAAGCTCCTCGATTTTTTCCCATAGTTTTTCTAAATGAGCCTTTGATTCAAAAATGAAGGTATCAAATTTCTTAGAAAGTGCTTCTAATCTTTCGGGATTTGAATATATTTTTGAGAATGAAGATTGATCTATTACAAGCTTACTATCTTTAACGTTAATGAACTCGCTGTTCTGGTCAATTATGTAGGAGAGCTTGGGGGCTAGGAATCCCTTGTTAATTAATATTTTTGATAAAATATCTGTTAAGAGTTCTTTTTCTCTCTTTAGTTTTTCGATAGTTTCTTTCAACAGATTTTGTTGTTCATAAAGACTCTGTAGCTGGAATCGGAGTTTAGCTATTTCTCTATCTCTGATCTGTTGGAGTTTTTTCAAATTGCCAATTGTCTCGAAACGAGTTCTAAGCTGAGTGACCTCTTCTTCCAGCTCATTAAGTTCCTTCTTAAGTTGTTTATTTTCCGCGACTAGTTGGTTGATAATTTCCTGGTATTGGGCTATGTTTTGTTCTAATATCTTTTCCTTTTCGACTTTTCTGTCAGATATTTCTCGAATTTCTTTTTTCTTAGGAACAATAGCCAAGTATTTTCTTAAAACGTTTTTTACAGCTTCTGATACAGGGTATCCTTTTAGAACGAGGACTTTTGCTTCATCGACAGGTATTCTGATTCCATATTTCATAGCCTCTTTTTCTACCTGGTCAAACTTGGGTTTATAGTAGAGAAAGGACTTGTATGCAGCGGATAAGGCGTCTCTTTGGTGACTGTCTCTTACTTTTATGCCGTACTTCTCGTTTATTTGAGAAGCTATCTCTCTTTTTTCCTGAAGGCTCATAACTCGTTGAGGTACGTATAACTGTGCGTTTAGGCTGGCAGATAGTTTTCTTACGTATGATGCTGGTGGTACTACATCAGTCGCTATCAAAACTGGTTTTCCGTAAGAGTAGATAATCTTGGATAGTTGGTTTCTGCTAAGCCATCTCTTTGTAAAGATATCTATAATGTTCCCTTTTAAGTCTAGAATGGCCACACCTGTAGAGATTCCAGGGTCAACTCCTACAATAAGATACCTATGATGTATAGGCCTTATCTTTATCTTTTTGCCTAGTGGGACGAATTCGATCTTTTCCTTTCTAATTGGCTCGATATCTACAACTAAGTCATATCCTTTGCTCCTTTTGACTATACCCTTTAATTTTTCTCTAGAACAATAGACGATAAAAGTTGAGCTTTCTAGACCTGCACCGCTTTTTCTCACAAAAAGGTCAAAATCTATATTGTTTTTCTTCAGTTTTTCTTTTACTTCTCTGGTCTTCCGGAGAACGAGGAGTTCTATATTCCTTTTATAGCGTTCACGGCTCATCCCTCCGGGACCCGGAACTCTTCCTCTGCTGATTGTGATCTTTGTTTCTTCTTCAAATAGAAGTACTTGCGAACCGATATTATTGTATGCAAGTATTGCCGAGATTTCTGCTGTTTCCAGGGGTCCTGGTTTTTGTTTACAAAGACCAGCTATCATGCAAAGAGTTTCAATGCTATACTCTTCGCCATTTATTAGAGTGGTTTGTATTAGGCTTGGTATTTCTGTAAATGAGCTCTTGAAGAAATGTATTAGTGAGTCGTCGTTTGGCGCTATTTCGAATATATTATCGATTGCTATTGCCTCAATCGAATATTGTTTGACGAGGCCTGGTATTTCGGCATGACTTATTTCGGGTATTTTCTTAACTATCCTTCCATCAATTAGAATAGCAGCTGCATACTTGGGCTGATTTTTAAGTGGTGAATATCCAGGTAGTATGTCAAGTCCTAGTATTCGTTTAAAACTCACGCTATCATTTAACCTAACTTACCAATGGAATTTAAAAACTCTTCTACAAATCTATCCGTATCGATTTTGAGCAAATATTTTCTCCTAAAAAACTCTACAACATTTGTCAAGTCTCTTTTAAGGTAATAGTATGCTGAAGGATGAGATGCGGAAATCCATTGAGGCCAATCGAAAATGACTATTTCTTCGTCCGGGGTCACCATTATGTTATATTCGCTCAAATCACCATGAATTATGCCAGCGTGATAAGCCTTCTTAACTTCCTCAAAAATCTTCTTTAAAATTTCTAGAGGCTCTGTAAGCTCAGGTAGCTTAAAAAGCTCGATCCCTTCCACAAAGCCAGTAACGACTACGTGCCTGTTCCAGTCTATAGGCTCTGGAACAGCAACTTTGTGGCGATAAAGTATTCTCAAAGCCTCGTACTCTTGTTTTGCAGCTAGTCTAGACTGATAAAGCCAAGAGAGATGGCGTTTATCGCCGACATAGACCCTAACTTTTTTCGTGTGTCTAAAACTTATTCTTCCGACTCTATGGATTTTTACGGCAACGACACGTTCTCCAGGAGTTAAACCCATATACACTTCAGATTCCTTGCCCTCGCCTAATGGTGTAGCAGTAATAGCTTTGAGAGTTTGCCTTTTTATAAGAGCATTGAAGGCTAAACAGTCGTAGCCTCTACTAGTTAATATGTATCCAATATATGGTCTCTTTATTCGTTGGACAAGACCAAGGCTATTGAGTCTTTTAAGCCTTTTCAATGTATATTCCTCGTCGAAACCCGAATATTTTGCAATGATACGAATCTCTACGTATTGGTGTGTAATCATCCCTCTTTCTACTGCCTGTAATATGCGAAAATCCGAGTTTTCAAGCTGTTTGAAGGCTTCGATAGCCAGCCTAATGCTCACATCATCACAATATCGAAGAATTATATATTATCGTGCCAAAACACACACTGGGATGATGAAACAGCTCGCAAACGACTTGGTGAAGAAGCCTTCGATTTCTGACTCTAGATGAAGTCGAATAATGATTTTCTAAAAGATAAAGGTATATATGATATCTTCTGTGTTGCTGGCAAGGCAACGTTAAAAATTCTCGTATTTCCGATCTTGTCTTTATGGATTTTACTTTGGTGTAGATGCCCGTGAACAACAATGTCTATGTTGTATTTTTCAATGATCCTGGAAAGTTTGCTAGAAGACATTTGACTCCAAAACATAGGGTTTTCGCCGTTTAGTGTTTTACACCTAGGCGGATAATGAGTTAATAATATTATAGGGGTGTGTAGAAGAACACTCTCCTTTATGAGTTCTTCTATCCTTTTTAAGCGTTTTTCATAAATCTGCTTTATATTTGGAATGTTCTTTTCCTGCCATCTTGTCGGTCGATCTAAAACTCCACGTGAGCCTACTATCGTAACTTTAAAGTTTTCTAACTCAAGTGTTATTTTTTCGTCGTCAAGCCAAGTTATATCTTTACATCCGGTTTTGAGTTTTGAGTGAATTTCATCGTATTCTTCGTTGCCGAACACTCCTATAATTTTTGCTCCTGGAAATCTCTTTTTAATTATATTTTGTATTTTCAAGCATTCATGCCATTTTCCTCTTTCAAC
>CAZJJA010000025.1:0-14526 GCA_964546235.1 uncultured Thermofilaceae archaeon
ACGCCGGGATCATGAACATCTTCTGCATACGGCGTTCTTTGTCCAAAGAAAACATTACCAGAAGCCTTTACAAACGATGCGAGAGTAAAAACGCTAGATAAAAACGCTGCAACAACCAAGACTAGACCTAAGACACCAACATTCCCTAAAGACCTGAGACCAACTTCATAGATAATCCATTTGCTCACAAAACAGTTTAATGGTGGGATACCTGAAAGAGAAAGAGCTCCGACCAGGAACGCTACTGTCGTCAAGGGCATTGAATGTACTAGTCCTCCTAGATGCTTGAGTTTCCTGGTGCCGGTTTCGTGTTCTACTACGCCAGCAGAGAGGAAGAGAAGACCCTTAACTATGGCGTGGTTGACCAGATGGTATATTCCAGCAAATAGTCCTAGAATGGTTCCTAGGCCCAAGCTAGATATCATGTAGCCTATCTGAGAAACTGTGCTATAGGCTAGCAATCTTTTTAGGTCGTTTTCTCTCAACATGAACATGCCTCCGATAACCATTGTCAAAGAACCTAGCAGGAGAAAGACTCCGTAGAAGAATCCTGGAACAAGGAGGTATAGCTTCCAGAAGCGGGCTAGCAGGTACACTCCCGCCTTGACCATAGTTGCGGCATGAAGCAGAGCACTTACAGGTGTTGGAGCATACATTGCATCTGGAAGCCAAATATGTAGAGGATATTGGACAGATTTTGATGCAATTGCTATTATTATTAGGGTTAACGCGATACCAGAGACTACTCCAGGCTGGACATTTGGCTGGGCGATTTCCATGACGTTTGAAATTCCGTATGATTTTTCGAGTAGAAATAGTCCTGCAATAAGCATGCTACTGCCTATCTCTGTTATTACCAAAGCCCTGTAGGCACCTTTCAAGCTCTGTTCCTTAAAATTCCAATGAGATATTAGACTAAAAGAGCAAAGTCCTGTAAGCTCCCAAGAAGCAATTAGGAGAAGAATAGAGTTTGCCGACACTAAGAGAAGCATAGAGGCTATAAATGTCAACATCCAGAAATAGTATCTTTCTATAGAGTCGTTGCTACTCATATACCCATAAGAGTATAGGATACATAGGAAGCCTATCAATAGTACTACAGCCGAAAAAATATTGGCCAGGGAATCTAGCAGAAAACTGAAACCTCCCATCTCCACAAGGATAACTTTGTCCCAAGCTTTGTTAGATAGCTCAAAAAACGAGTATGATAGCAGAGTAAGAGATAATATTGGTAGCGCTTTTACAGCTTTTTTCGAAAATTTGCCTAACGGGAATAATAGAATACCTATTACAGGCTGTATTACGACTAGGTAAAGGTAAAGCTCAGCAATGGATATGCTCAACATTTTTTACACCTAGTCGAGCTCGATCCTAGTCACATGCTTTACAAAATCACAGAAAATCCTCCTAAAGCCTAAGACCTCTCGAGATTCACCCTCCATCGTTTTAATCACAACACGTCTTGCGTGGTACTCGACCTCTAAGCATACCACTTCTTCAAAGCTTTCCTTTATTTCACTGTTTTTAACTATGACAACTTTTCCTTCACACACGATTCTCACCTCTTAATCTTTAAGATCTTACAAATCCTGCTGTAGAGCTTCCGCAAATCCTCCAGAAATATAGAATGGGAAGGGAGGGAATAGATTCCTAATCCCATCTCTTCAATCTTTGAAAGGTGAGAATCAAACCTTACAATATGATAAGGAACATTTTCTTCACCAAAAACATTGTCGTATATCTTTAAGGCGGAATCAATGTCGGTTACCTTGTTAATGACTAGAAGCCTGTTTTTGATATCCAAATCCTTTGCTAGCGAAAACATCTTTTTTGACGCGACCATTGACTTGTAAGTTGGCTCCGATACACAAATCATCAAGTCAAACTTTTCTGCTAGACCACGTCCAAAAACTTCCAGCCCGGCTTCAGAGTCCACGATTACAAGCTCATTTTCCTCTAGCAAGACATGCCTTAGGAAAGCTTTAGCCAAAGCTATAGCTGGACACATGCATCCTTCTTTTCCGCTATCAATACTACCAATAACTACAAGCCTTATGTTATCGCCGATCTTTATACCGTATTTTTCCACAAGATCATCGACCTTAGGTGTAAGCGAAAAGAACAAACCCCAGCCTTGTCCAGGCTTTGCGCCAGTCCTTTCCTCTACAAGTTCTTCGTTTTTTGAAAGAGGAATAATGCTATAAGCCTTCTCTGGCGGAATCCCCAGGCTCTGTGCAAGGTTTGGGAAAGAATCGACGTCTAAGGCCAAAACACCGAAGCCGTTTTTAGCAAATAGAGTAGCTAAACCAGCTACTATAGATGTTTTTCCAACCCCTCCCTTCCCATTAACAATAATTTTCATTTATGTACACCAAAAAAATTGGAAAAAATTTTAGACAGGCCATCCGAGCTTTCTTCTCTTCTCCTCTATAACCTTTATAATAGTCTCTGCAGCCTTTGCTGGGTCAGGTTCAACGTAGAATTTCCCGCCAAGAAGATCTTCGATGTCCTCTGTTAAGAGCTTTGTAACTGTTTTGCTGCCCAGTACTGGCGGTATCGTACCTAGGTGTGTGAACACACCGCTCGCCACAAAGTATGTTCCAATACTTACGGCCTTTTCACTCATCCACTCTGGAGCTGAGCCTGCAGCAGGTAGATCTGGTATGTCTACTCCCAAAGACTCGGCTAGAGCTTTAAGCGCTATGAGTATTCTGCTACAGTCTACACAGCTTCCCATGTGGAGACACGGTGGTATACCTAGCGCATTGCATATCTTCTTGAGTCCTGGACCAGCCTTCTCGGCAGCCTCTGGCTTAAGTAAACCATGTATTGCAGCGGCAATTGCCCGGCATCCCGTACCTACTACCAGTATATCGTTAGCTATGAGTTTCTCAGCCAGTACAATGTGGCTAAAGTTGTGCTTTACCTTCGGGTTTACACATCCAACGATACCAACTATGCCTTTAATTGTTCCATCTTTTAGAGCATTAATGAGTGGTTCTAATGTTCCTCCGAGCGCCTTCAAGATGGCCTCAACACTGAATCCTGCAACGGCCTCCATCTTCTCTTTTGGTATGTACATTCTTGCTCTCGGTCTATTTGGATAATTCTCAATAGCTATTGTCACGATCTTTTTGGCTATCTCGTCGGCCTTTTCTGGTTCAAACTCTATGTGTATAGCTCCTGGGATCTTCATCTTGGGCTCTGTAGTTATCAGCTTCGTGTGATAGCATCCAGCCACTGTGGCTAATGCTGGCATCACACACTGGTAGTCTACAATCATCGCCTCTACAGCTCCAGTAATTATCGCCAACTCCTGCATCAACATGTTTCCTGCAGACGGAATTCCAAGTCTCATTAGGACCTCGTTTCCAGTACAGCACATGCCTGCTACATTTACTCCCTTAGCTCCATACTTCTTTGCAAGCTCCTGCATTTCCTTGCTCTGAGCGATCTCCACTATTTTCATCGAAAGTATCGGGTTATGTCCGTGAACGATTATGTTGACCATATCTTCTTTGAGAACACCTAAGTTTGCAGAGAACTTTATCGGCTTCGGAGTACCAAACAATATGTCGCTAAGAAGCGTGGCCATCATTGAGCCACTCCATCCGTCAGACAAACTTGTCCTAACACCATGGAGTAGTAGACTTGCTGGATCTGCGTCCACACCCATATGCGTACGATGCATGCACTCACATATCTCCCTGTCAATCGCTCTAGGCAACACACCAAGTTTCTCCCAGACCTTAATTCTCTTCTCGGGGGCCAAGCTCATTAAAACCTTTAGTGGCTCGTCATCAGGCTTCCCGAATTCCATAAATAATACATCTGCAAGCTCCTTAGCTATCTCTTGGTCACTTCTGCCTCCAACTTTAATACCCATCTGTTTTGCAATAAATTTCAGCTTTTCTTTGTCTTTCAGGCTATAGTACCTTGTTTTACCCTCAGCCACCATTTTGAACACATGACATATATCTCTGGCATGGTCGCTGTGTGCTGCAGCTCCCGCAGCAATCATTCTAAGAATATTTCTAGCGACAATTGTGTCGGCCGTAGCGCCACATATACCCCTTGATGGACCATGCCCGAATGGGTCTATCCTACATGGACCCATATTACAGTTGCGGCAACATATGCCTAATGTCCCAAACCCACACTGGGGCTGCTGCTCCAGGTACCTATGCCATGCCGTCTTTACTCCTTCTCTTTCGGCTTTTTCTATGAGCTCGGCGACACCAGGTGTTATAGATACCTGCTTAGAAGCTACCTTATATTTAATATATTCATGCGACATACCTACTCCCACCTCACATTACTATACATAGAACGAACATCTGAAACCTTCATCTGGGGTTCCTTTTTCTCCCCCATCCGTTCTGCCGGGAAGACGATAACATGCCCCGGCACCTTACCCATACCCTTTAGCATTGCTTCTGCCTTCTCTTCAGCAACCTTTTCCATAAGTTCATCTAATGTTCCAAAGCGTAGAGCAGAAGTCGGACATGCCTCAACACATGCTGGTAAGGCTCCCTTGCGTATCCTATCGTAGCAGAAATCACACTTTACAACTGTCCTTGTATATGAGTCAATTTTTGGGTGACCAAATGGACAGGCAGTAGCACACATGAGACAACCAATACATTTCTGCGGGTTTAGTACAACAAACCCCTCTTCTGTTCTAGAAATAGCGCCTGTCGGACAGACAGCCATACATGGCGCGTCCTTACAGTGCTGACACCTCATCGGCACAAAGTAGTTTTCAACCGCCAGAATCCTGATCCGCGCTATAGGAGGCGGTGTCTCAAAAGGTGCTGTATAGATGCTTTTTGTCTTGGAGTGTTCAACCGCACAGGCGATTTCGCATGATTTGCAGCCCATGCAAAGCTCTGGAATGACCATTATGTAGTACTCTCTGGAAGGTTTTGACATCTAGGCCACCTTCATATTATAATTTTTTTTTAGAAAAATTTTTATTTTCCGAATTCTGAATCCTAGATGGTAATAAAAGAAGTCGAATTATAGTTATACGATATCGGGTAAAATAGGAAAACTCTATGGTTTAAATATAAATATTGAAAATATTGTTTTTCTCAACATATATATGCCTATTAATATTCTCCAAAAGATTCCTATATGCACGAAGTATATGCTTAGCTGTAGTTGTCAAGAGAGTTTTTCCTCTGCTCCTTCCGCCTTTAGTAGAGTATAAAAGCCTAACACCCAAGCCCTTCTCTATTTCTTTTATCTTCTCAACATATGTTGAATAAGCCAAACCAAGCGCTTCGCATGCAGCCTTTAAAGACTTTAACTGATCTACAACCTCTAATAAAACCAAAACATCACTAGGGATCTCTACACCTGTATTACTTTCCTTAAAAGAGATGTTTACAATAGGAATAAACTGAACTTTTGTATGCCGAAGCATGCATCTTGAATAGATTATCTTGCGGAGAGTCTCGATAGTCAACTTTTCAACGGGTATTCCGTCTCCAACTATAGGACACTTTGATACTCTTCCCTGAGGGTCTATATAAAGTATCCTGCATTCATCACCGAAGGGTTTAGATAAAAGTGTGATAGGATATTCTTCCACAAAGGCTGTCATAGCCCTATATCCATACAAGTTGCCATAATAAAGCCCGATTTCTGCTTTTTCTATATGAGCCACAACTTTTAACGGGTCAACTGTTAATGCTGTAGTGAAAGGCGGCTCGCCTACAATAACTTTTAAACCCAGCGTCCTGCAAAATCTAACAGCATAAAGCACTTTGTATCTATCCTTTATTTCACCACCTATAATGATCCAAATCGCGACTCTATCAAAGCCGTGGGAGAGAAGTGTTCTTAAGATCTGTTTTCTGTTTCCTAAGACTCTCACGTCCCAGACAAGGAGGAGTAATTCGTCGATTTTGTTCAGAATTCTTGGGTATTTCAATATATCCTTGGAATTCTCGATTCGAGACAATAGGATCGTTTTTTCGCTAGTTTCAGAAACTATACTAACAATGTTTTCAGAGATCCTTCCCAGCGAGTTTGGACACGCTATGATAGTTTCCCTAAACCTGCCTATGATTGAAATAATTTTTTCGACTATTTTAGGCTTTAAAACGCTATTCTGATCTCCTCTTTTGAAGGGGCATCCTATACAGGAGCCGTTACATTTGTTTGATATAGCAATGATGAGCGTATCGATCATTAGCACTCACGTAACTTTTTACTCGAAATAGGCTTCAAATCCACAAAACGAATATCCTGTACCCCAGCAGTATTTTTCCTTTACAACATTAGACCCATACAGCTCGGTGAGTATTCCCTGTATTACGCCAGCCTCGAAGTCACACATCGTTCTCCCGAGGTTCGGGAGACCGTAGCAGCTGACGCATTCGTAAATGTTAAGACGCATCTTGTTCAGCGACTCATTGACTATGTCAAGCAAACCTATCTTGTACATAGCTAGTACGAGCGGGGCATCATCGAGGCTGTGAATTAATCCCTGTCTGACAAAGTCTTGACCAAGCCTGTAGCCTGAGACCCGCATGATGACTATCTTTGAGGAAATATTGTATTTGAGTGCATTATATTCGATGGACCTGAAGGTGTTTGCATAGAACGGGTCTTCCCGATTTATGGCTGTAAAGAATGGCCTGTTTGTTATCATAAAGTCCTTGTGTCTTATCTCCTTAACCTTCTTTCGTCTCGTAGGTCCCTCTATGAGTTCGCGCTTGTATTTTTGTCTCCATTGTATTATTGCTTCTTCTAGGGCATGCAGAATGTCTACTTTTCGCTGTATAGAGGACAAATCCATCACCTAATATTCAAGAAAATATATTTTGTAAATAACATATAAAATTATTTACAAAACCTCTATTTCTCATTTTATTCAGGACTTTATTTTAATCTTCAATAATGGTGTTATCGGGCTAAAATCTATAAGTCCGGGCTCAAACATTTGATTCTCAGCTAGTATATTTGTTTCAGAATAGATAAGAATCCTATTCTTCTCCCTTAGGATAACATATATAGTATCACCTTCTACATATACTCTCTCAAATATCCAAGGCATGATGTATATGTCTGGACTACCTATCAGAAAAATGTCTTTAACCTCTGGAACAAACACATACAATCTCACGTCTCTTCCCAGAAGTCTGTCCTGAACTTTTTCGTCTCTACCCAATATTCCATATTTCTGCGTGAAATATTCAAAGAAAAGGTAGCGTCCACCAACCAATCTTGCGTCAGCAGGGCTGACACTATATTCTAGTTCTATATTATCCTTATGTATATTAAATACGGCCACAATCCCGTATTTTCCTATTCCAGGCACAGTTAGCGTGTTATACACCTTTAACGCGACCTCCTCGTTATATGGATCCCTGAACAGTACGTCTTCTATTGGCACAGCTATAGCGTCCAGCAAGGCTATTCTTCCGTCAGAGAGGGCAAGAGGGCGGGCTACCTCTGACACGGTCTTTCCCGGCACGTCCGTAATATATATGGGTCCGCCACTGATAGCCCTGGCAACAGCCTGCTGCAAAGCCATAGGGTCATGGGTCTGGAACATGTCCCAGTCGGGCCATATTACCTGTGACATCCAGATAGAGTTGTAGGCGTTAAAGTAGATGTGAAGCTTGTCGCAGGAAGGCCTATGCGGTACGATATAGTCGATACAGCTTCTCGCAACCTTTGACGAAAGCCAGTTATAGATATGATCGGGGTTTATAGCCATACAGTTAAGGACTTCAAGATTGTTTGAACAGGCTGCACCCTCGACTCCTCGGTGTAGTTTTTCCGCTACAACGCCCCAGGGATATTTTTCCTTGTATGCTAGCCCCACTACTACCTGGTTGTCGACCTTCACAAAGCTGAAACCATCCCTTGCAATCTTCCTGAACCACTCGCCGAAAAACTTGAAAGATTCTTCGGGTCTGGGTACAATCATGCCCTCTATCTCCTCCAGCGTGTCGCCCAGTTTCTCAAAGATCTCTCCATCTATGCCTATTCCATTCCAGTAGCCGTTGAGGGTGAGCCACAATCCAACGTGCCTTGCTCCGAGTTTCTTAAGCTCTCTGACGGTTTCTCCCAGGTCTCCCGGGAAACGGTCTTTGTTTGCTGTAAAGCTTCTGAGTTCTCCTTCTTTCTCGTCCATCCAGCCGTCGTCTATCAGGACAAAGGCTGCTGGTATATGTTCTCTTATCTTCTTATAGCCTTCAATGATCTTCTCGTGTGTGATGTCTCTCCAGAATGCGTTCCAGGTACACCATCCTAGATACCTGAAGGTCTCTGGAAGTTCCTTGTATTTCCTCAAACCATACTTTCTGCCGGTCAGTTCAAATGCTATATCATAGGCATTTTCGACTAAACTATACGGATCTTTTCCGAACGTTATAACAGCCACGAGAAGCCTCCTCCATCTATGCTTGACACCAGCGTCGCTCACAATGTTAAAGCCTTCTGTTCGGAAATCTGTGAGATAGCTTACAAAGCCCCCATCTACAACAGAAAGAATAAAAAGATGGTCTCCCTTGCCCTTAAACAGTATCTGTGACACCTTGAGCTTTTCGGGAAGCTGTCCAAGATTTTTTACGTGCCACGGATACGTCCATGCGCTGACAATTTCTTCGCTTGCCTCCACGCCTGGCGGATACTCGTAGGGCTCTTTCTCGTATCTAAAGTAGTTTGGCGGGTCTAGATTAAATTCGAAGGCCAAGAATCTTTCATACCCTTGGAAATCAACTTTAAGAGACGAGGCCCTTTTGCCGAAACCTTCGTCTTTCTCTACTTCTGCATATACAAGTAGGGCGGCTGCCTCTTTCTTAAGCTCTAGTATAACATGGCCGTGATTGGTAATAATCCTGTATTTTCCTTTGTCAATCTTCTCTATTTTTTGGGGCTCGGCAAGCTCTCCTTTAAGCGAGAAGAAAGGAGTTATCAAAAAGGTGAATTCTCCAATAGAAAAGACTATGTTGTCCAGATCCTTCCACCACTATAAAAGAGCGTAATTATTTTTAAAATATTATATTCGATATCATAGAAAAGGAAAAAACATGTCCCACAGCAACAAACCATTGTCTGTCCCTGTCAGAAAGACTGTAACATTACTAGGCTACACGGCTATAATCATGATATCCATTTTTGGAAGCGAAAACTTGCCACTGTGACCGCTAGCAAGAATAATAGGAGCAACAATGTTTTTCCTTTCACTCGTTCTAGCGGTTAATGTACATTCGATGTTCCCGGAACGACACGACAATCTATCAGACTTTCCAAGGCTTTTAAAAGAGGGGCCTTACGCATACTGTAGACACCCTTTCTACCTGGCCCTGATAGCTAACCAGGCAAGCATACCCCTCATAACATGCAGTATGGCTAGGCTGGTGGGTTTCGCTACAATTATTCTCTTTTGGCTTTTCCTTATACATGTTGAAGAAAAAGAGCTACTCGAGCATTGGGGTGAAGCCTACAAGGAGTATGTGGAACGTGTTCCAGCACTATTACCGATTAGACTAAAAGCCTTTATGAGGAAAAAGAAGCAGGACAACTAAAGAAAAGATTTAATCTTCGCCAACTAGGCTAAGCTTTTTCAGTCCACGTTTCACTGCTTCTTTAAGCTCCAATGCTTTTTCTTCGGGTAAGGCATCGTATGTGAAAACCCATCCGCCCCACTCTATTCCCGCGGGATATTTTAGCTTGTCCCTTTCCCTGTGGACGGGATAAAACTCAACATGTAGATGAAAATCAGCATCATTACTACACGGTGCCTGGTGGAAAACCATCATGTAGGGGAGACTAAAGTCGAAAAGGCTATTGTAGCCAGCGACTACGACCCTTATAGCGTCAGCCAGGCTCACGACCTCTTTTTTGCTGAGCTTGTCCAGTCTACACACGTGACGTTTAGGGTAGATGTGTACCTCGTATGGCCACATCGCGAAGAATGGGAGAAACGCTATATAATGCTCGTTCTCATAGAGTATCCTGCTCCCTTCCCCCTTCTCTAATTCTAGTATATGGCATAGAAGGCATTCTCCATGTTCTCTCCTAAAGTCTTCCATCATCCTGATCTCTCTTATAACTCTCGGGGGTATGAAGGGTAGAATGTATATCTGTGAGTGGGGGTGTGTTAGAGAAACACCTATGATTTCTCCCTTATTCCTGAACGGGAAAACATACTTTATACGTTCATCAGAACAATACTCGCTCGTAACATCGCCCAGAATCCTGATATATTTGACGAGGTTTTCAAAGGGTATAGAGTCTAGGTCACCTTCATGCTCTGGCGTCTCGACCACAACCTTAGCGTAACCATAGGCTGGCTGAACCTTGTATATGTCGAACCCCTCCCTGGAAACCTTTGCGTCAGCTCTTAATGCTGGATACTTATTGTCGAGTACTATCACATCCCAACCAAACCCCGTCTCCGGTGAGCCTGGACAAAAGGGACATTCACTTTTTCTCCAGGGGCGTTTCGCCCTTTTACTTGAAACTATAACCCAACACCCTAGAAGAGGGTTCCAGCGGAGCTCGTTACTCAACCTAGAGACACCATGGGAATATCCTGGAGTCCATATTAGTTTTATTCAGTCAATTATATCGTCTGAGACTTCTTCCTCAAGCCACCTTAGAATAATCCTTTTTATTTCTTCAAGTTTTTTAGCAAGCCTTCTGGAATATTCGAAGTGAAGAAGTTCCTTTAGCCTGAAGATTTTTTCATCGAAGTGTTGTAGACTATCTTCATAACTCCTACCGTACTCTTGTCCATGTAGAAAAACCCTTAGAAAGCCCACTGTGCCTAGTGCGTCGAGCTTATCAGCGTCGCTCAGGACCTTTGCCTCGACGGACAAAGGCTGGATTCCATGTTTTCTGGCGTAGCTATAGCTATGATACAATATGGCGTTAATAATTATAGACAGTTTTTCGTCGCACAACCCCTTGTTTCTCAAAAAGCCTTCGGCAAAATATGCAGAATATAATGCATGGGGATCACCTAGACCTCTTCCAGCATCGTGCAGGATGACTGCTAAGTCGAGAACCAGAGGATCCACCTGCAATTTTTCCACTTCAACTATCTTCCAGGCAATATTCCTTACTCTAAAAACATGTGGATAACCATGTGAAAAACTATTACCAAGGATCCTTTTCACAATTTTTTCAGCATCTATTAACAGCTCTCTTGTTTCAGCCTCATTTTTACTGTCGCAAAAAATCTTTCTCATCGCTGCAAAAATTAACTATATACATAATATAAAAATACGCTATGTTACGAGACAGCAATCAATCTCGATGTACCATAAACTCGTAAATCCACCACTCTAGCCTAGCACTGTCTACATAGGGTGAACCAAACTCCGTTCCAACTTCTACGTCTTGCAGGTATAACCTGTCGTAGTTATTGACTTCGGCGTATTTCTTGGACATTCTTATAAAGCTAGAGTAGGGTAGGATTATTTTTCCGCTCTTGATTGGCGTCTTTATCAGATAGGCTATGTAGACCCAGCCCATGTCGGTTCTCCACACCTCGAATCTAGTGTTTACAGTGCTCCCGTTAACGTTGATCTCTACTACGACTTCGTCGATCTTTCTTCCAGCGGGCTTCATATTGTTGTAGTAGAGCCATATCATAACCTCCACTTCTCCACTCCTAACACCGTCAAATCTGTACTTGTCTCTAACAAGCCAGGAGTCAAAGGCAAGGTTTATAGGTACTCTCTCTTCGTGCCAGATGGTATAGTTGAGTATAACATAAAAGCTTGATAAGCCATCCGCTCTTTCGGGTAGCTTGACTTCTCCGTCAAGGGCCATAAGCCTGTTCCATGGCTTGTTTCCGTAGTATATCTCTGGGTAGCCGTGAACCCATCTTGATGGGTCGATGAGCTTTATGTCGTACAGGTCTTGGTTGTAGTGTAGGAAGCGGCTGGAGTAGTAGAATGTCATTTCAGCCTTGCCTTTTGCGCTTTTTATGTTCCATGGACATATCTCTATGACATACTCGTACAGACCGTCGCCGTCTAAGTCTATCTCGCTGTAAGGCCAGCTTGTGCCAGGATATTGGAGCACCTTCTTTCTCGTGCTTAGCTGTATTTCTTCCTCAATGATTTCCGCAATCTTCTCTACATTCCCCAGGTATTTCGTGTAGTTTTGCATCATTCCCGGGTTTGTGAGGGAAATTATTGCGAAAAGCATTAGGAACGTTGAGATAAGCTGGGACTTCATGCTATTCTAGATACGTAATGTGGATACGGCACATATTTTTCTGTCGCCTCGTACATATCCTGAGATGAATAAAAAAACAATACTTGATGCTCAAGTCATAACGGTTTTATTGCTCATCAACATTGTATACGCTTGTTTCAACCCTGCAGACCCTTACGCAGTCGAAGTAGTTTTGAACAAGCCTGGGATAACCTATGATCTAAAACCTCTCGAAAAGATGAAAAATATTGTTAAGAAGAGCGAAAATATCTACCTCTACAAGAGCCACTATGACGACAGGCTCATTGTAACTATATCTCTTCAAAGCTTCTCACATGTTAATCTCGAAAACCTCCCGCCGAAACCTGTTGCAATAAAATCCGTTAAGACAAGTGTCGATCTCGAGACACTAGAGGATGCTGTGGCGACTGCGGCGAAAAACTATGGCTGGCAGATAGTATACAAGACCCCCATATTTAGGACAGGCTACATGGTCGTGCTCGAAAAACAGTTTGGCAAGTATCGTGCACTGCTATATATCATAGTGAACGGATCTGATAGAGTAGACATTGGGCTAACGGTCTTGGGCGAACAAAAACTCGCGTTTAAACAGGCAGAAATTATAGAGAAGGATGTTAAAAGCATACTCACGACTACAAGTCTCTCCATGGCTACTATGAACATAGACACAGACTTTGTGCTAAAATCCTTCAAGAAAAAAGAGTCAAGAGAAAAAATGGGAGTATATTTAGCAGTTAGAGTACAGATTCCCCTAAAAATCGTGGAAACACAGATAGCTAGGCTTACCTGCAATTTCGAGCTAGAAAACATAGAGCCATCCGCCACGAACATGGATGCATTCAGAAATGCAGGATGGAACCTGATCCACTACGACCCAGACATGGGGTTCATTGCTGAGAAAAAAATTGGAAACACGCTCTACACAGCCTCTGCGAAAAAGTCTGATAGAGGAATGTTCTTCTCACTATCCGCCACCAATGCAACAAGCGTGGACCAAGCAAAAGAAGTCTTCCACGAACTCTTCCACACCCTAGGGCTTGGAACAGAAGCTCTGGAAAAATGCACCTTTAAAAAAGAAAAAACAACCCTAGAGACAAAGATGGTGCCCATTTACGATATAAGCGACGAAGACCTCGCAAAAGCCCTAGCTTCAGAACTCAAATGGCTTGTAGACATCAAAGTGATTAAAGGGCTTTCCGAAAGAGACATCGATAACATCGCCTCAAGCGTTAAGAGAGGCTATGCTGGATGGAATAGCAGGCTAGTATGGGACGGAGAAAAATGGGTTCCCTACCACAAGGTTCCAGGAGCCTATCTTGTAAAATGTATTGGACCAGCACCAGACTACTACCTAACTTTCAACCTAACTACACCGCCACAACCGGAAGAAGCACCTCCTGGAGGTCAACCTGCTCCCCAAGAAAACATTGAAGCACCAGAACAAAACAACATTATGGTATTCATGGTAATCCTCTTAGGCGTTGTAACAGCCCTTGCCGTTGCAATATATTTCTTTATCAGAAGCGGAAAGTAACTATACTAAATCTATAGTTTAGGCAACACAAGGGGTTTCTTGGGTAGAGCATAGTACGGTTTACCAACTTCTTTCTTTACCATAGCCTCCGCAAGCGATGCTCCAAGGTCGGTTAGCATTACAGCCCTGCTTCTACCCTCTCTAAGCCTTCTAACAAGCCCTTTCTCCTCCATGCCCGCTATAAGCCTACTATAGCTGGCCTTTGTTACGGGATCCTTTGGGTTCTCTCCTAGCCACTCGATAAGCTGAGATATGCTCCGTGCCGAGCCGTTTTTATCGTAAAGCGTTAAGAGTATTTTCTCCTCCTTTTCGTCCGATATAAGCTCTATAGGTATGCCCGGTCTCTCTACGACGTAGGTTCCTGCAGCTACAAGACTGTCCTTGCGTTCAACAAAGTCCTCGAACTCTGGAGTATCAGGATCAGGTATAAAGTCGCCCCGCTGTTCGGGCTGCACGCCATAAAGCTTCACGTTTTCAAACATCATCGCTACTACTGTTACTGCGCTGGCCATGACTGGCGGCATGTCTGTGAGGTCTATGAAAACCTCCTTTCCCTTCTCTTGGAGAAGAATGCTGTAGAGCTTAGCGGTAACGCTCCTATATGAGAGCGGGTTGACTTTAACAAGGACCGGCTTGAAGAAACTAAGAGCGTCAGCCAATCGTTTTACGTTGTACTTGGAAATGACACCATATTTATCCTGTTTGCCATCATATAACAGATAGACCTTTTCAATGGGATACTGTAGTCTAACCTGTTCGAAGCCCTGGAATATCAGGGT
>CAZJJA010000026.1:0-14473 GCA_964546235.1 uncultured Thermofilaceae archaeon
CTTCCTCCTCAAGCTCCCTAGCTCTCTGAGAAACCCTTTCGATCTCCTCCACAACCCTCTCTAGCGAAGAAGCGAGGCGAGACAACTCTACACTAAGATAAACAGAATAAAGCGTCGCAACAAGCGACCATATTACAAGTATAATGATAGCCAGCCGTTCTCTATCAATCCTCACAAGTCAATAACAAGGAAAACACACTTATATTCTCAACACAAAGAAACAAAAAACATTCAAGCAAAAACCACAGATAAACAAGGGAGGTGAACGAGACTTGAAAGGTATAGTAACCCAATACCTAATAGGCATAGTGGCCATAGTATTCTTCGCATACATAAACTCCTACTTCCCACAATACACTTTCCAGTTCTTCATCGCATACATGGTCGTAATGATGCTTGTAATGTTCGCGGTTATGGGTAAGCAAGCCGGAAAAATGTTCGAAGCCATGCAAGAGATCCAAAGAGGAGAAACCATATATAGGATCGAACAGGCAACCATAGCCAAGCTAAAGGAAAAAGACTTCCATAAGCTAAAAGAAGAAATGTCCACACAGTGGAAGACCATGATGCTGTCGTTTATCCCACTACTGCTAGTCATCACGGTCTTCTCGATACCTCAGCTCCGAGATGCGGTGATGTCAATCGGACGCAG
This sequence comes from uncultured Thermofilaceae archaeon, assembly GCA_964546235.1. GTDB lineage: Archaea > Thermoproteota > Thermoprotei > Thermofilales > Thermofilaceae > JALVKT01. The sequence continues at coordinate 653 of CAZJJA010000026.1, forward strand.
CATCTACGGAGAGGGACAAATGGCTACCTTCGTATCCTTCTTGTTCCTCTACGGCATATTCTATGTGATCTCCGTGCCCATGACTATAATAAACAGAAGAAAACAAGCCAAGGAGGGAACCCTAACCATAGCGAACAGCTACATAGTTACCGACAAGGGAATAATCATCGACAATAGGCTCCCAATACAATTCCCAATCGAAGGAGAAATAAAAACAGACAACAAGCGAAAATTCGTAGAAATACACGCGAAACAATCCTACATGGGAACATCAGTCAAACAGAAAATCAGACTCTACACACCAGAACCATCCAAACTAGCCAGAATAATCAAACAACACAGCATCCAACAACAAACAACAACACAAGATAAAGAATAAAAACCCAAAAACAATAAACATACACGCCAAAAACAGCGGCCGTGGTCTAGTCTGGACTATGATGGCGGCCTGCCAAAGGCCGCAAAAAGACGGCCTACAGATCGCCGCAGAGACGGCCTCAACTGAGGCCGTAGCGGAAAACCCGGGTTCAAATCCCGGCGGCCGCACCATTTTTCTGTTTTTGTAAAAAATCTATATTTCGGAGGTCTTAGCTTATGCTGAGAGACTTGGTGATTTCTTCGATTCTTTTTATCGACTCCTTGATCTTCTCCTCGGGATACTCGTATGGCAAGAGCTTACCTTCAAGGAAGTCCTTGTAAGCCGCCAGGTCCAGCAGGCCGTGGCCGCTCAGATTGAATAATATTACTTTTTCTTTACCCGTCTCTTTAGCCTTGAGCGCCTCGTCTATTACGGCCTTTACAGCGTGGGCTGTCTCTGGTGCAACGACTATACCTTCGGTCTGAGCAAACAGTTGAGCGGCCTTAAAGACTTCTACTTGGTTATAGGCTACGCTTTCGAAGATTCCATGTTTTTTAAGCAAACTTAGAGTGGGGGCAGCTCCGTGGTATCTCAATCCGCCAGCATGTATTGGTGGAGGTATGAAGTCGTGTCCAAGCGTGTACATTTTGAGGAGAGGTGTAAGTTGGGCAGTGTCGCCGAAATCGTAGGTATATATGCCCTTTGTCATTGATGGAGATGCTGTAGGCTCCACTGCTATGAACCTGGTCTTCTTCGGCGCCTTACCCTCCTTTACGAGGTGGTAGAAGGGGTATGCTAGCCCGGCAAAATTGCTGCCACCGCCAACACATCCGATAACTACGTCTGGGAAGTCGCCGGTCATCTCCATCTGTTTTATGGCTTCCAGCCCGATGATGGTTTGGTGGAGAAGTACATGATTTAGCACGCTGCCGAGACTATATTTCGTGTTATCGTGTGTTGCGGCGTCTTCGACGGCTTCGCTGATTGCGATGCCTAGGCTGCCAGGATTGTCTGAGTCTTTTTCTAAGATGGCCCGTCCCACCTTTGTTCTATCGCTTGGGCTTGGTAGGACTTCGGCGCCCCATGTCTTCATGAGGATTGCCCTGTAGGGTTTTTGATAGTAGCTTACCTTGACCATGTATACGGTGAGTTTTAGTCCAAACATCTTTGTAGCAAAGGCTAGGGCTGAACCCCACTGTCCTGCTCCCGTCTCTGTTGTTAGCCTCTCTACTCCTTCTTTCATGTTGTAGTATGCTTGTGCGACTGCTGTGTTAGGCTTATGGCTTCCTGGAGGGCTTACTCCTTCATATTTGAAGTATATTTTAGCCGGAGTCTTCAGGTATTTTTCAAGCCGTATAGCCCTTATGAGGGGTGTTGGTCGCCAGATCCTGTACACGTCGAGTACTTCCTCTGGGATGTCTATCCACTTTTCTGGACTGGCTTCTTGTCTTATTAGTTCCTTTGGAAAGATTGGTTCAAGATCTTTTGGCTCGAGGGGCTTTCCTGTTGCTGGATTTATGGGTGGCGGGAGGGGTTCTGGCAGGTCTGGCAGGATATTATACCATTGTTTGGGTAGTTCGTTTTCGTCAAGTATGTATTTTTTGGTCATTTATGTTCACCAACGAACATTAATGTATATTTTTGTCCATAAAAGTATTTTGGTAGACATTAGGCTAGGAATATATTTAGTGTTATCGTATTAGAGATGTGGAGAAGAATATCTGGGGGAAAATAAGAGAGGTTTTGGGTGAGCATGACAAAAAAATTGAGGTAGTCAAGGTTCTCTTAAAATATGGGCTGAGCGTTCGTGAAGACGGCATATATGTGGGAGAGAAAATAAAAGTCCCCTTCAAGTCTATCGCCGATGAAGCTGGCGTTGATAGGCGTACGGTTGTCGATACGGTAAAGTCCATCAGAGAGGACGATTTTTTGAGAAAGTTTTTTGAGCTAATCAAGCCTGCGGGAGCATCGCTAGTAGACGTGGCGAGATTACTGGGATATAGGTGTTTGATAGTGGAGATATTCTCCGACCAGCCGGGAATTCTAGCATGGGTTGCGAACTCCTTGGCGGAGAGGAATATCAACATTCTCCAGGTTATAGCTGAGGACCCGGGTATCTATGAAAATCCTAAACTCTACATTGTGGTTTCAAGTAGTGTTCCTGGAGAGATTATCGATCGTATTTTAAAGCATCCAGCGGTTAAACGTGTGTCTATAGGCTAGATTGACGATTCGATCTTTTTGGCAAGCTCTCGTACGAACTCGTCCGCCATTGTTGAGGGGACTCTAGCTGATGCTGCTCTAGGATGTCCTCCGCCGCCTCCCCCGTATTTTTCTGCGAGATTTTTAAGAATAGATGCTATGTCTAGCTTGATGTTTTCTGGCACTCTTGCAGTCACTATAGTGTTTACTTCGCCTACTCTGAAGAGGAGAAGTGTTATCTTCTTGTAGGAGTTAGCATGGTGCGATGCTATCTTGCCTGCATAGCCGTGTACCCGGGTATTTCTCAGATCGATGATTCTAAGCTTTTCAGTGTCGTAGATGATGTTTTCACTAGCTTCTTTGAGTAATGCTTTTAATCGTTCAACTGCTTCTTCGGACCTGCGTGCTGCCTCGTCCGTGACAAGAGTTTTTTCCTTGAGCCATGTTCTCACGAGTTTTCTTTTGAAGTCGTCGTCGGTGGGATTTTCGGATAGAGCATTTCCGAGAACTTCTATTATAGGTTTTAGCGGGTGAGTGTTTGGTATCGATTTTACTTTATCAGAAACTTCTCCGATAACTACGAGCTTTGAGAAGAACTCTTTGTCCCCTATTTTCTCGAGAAAAGCTTCTCCGACTATGGTTGCTGCACAGCCGTCAATTGAGGCTAATAGAGGAATATTCATTTCTAGGAGTTCGACTACGTGCTGAATCGTCGACCTGTGATGGTCTATCCATATAATCTTTGTTTTTCCTATTAGATCAAGTAGTTCTTTTTTAATGTGCGGCCAGTGTTCTTCGTCTAGTGCGATATCGATTATAAACGTCATGTCCGTTGCTCTTTGAAATATTTTCCTTAGTGTTTCGTGTAGGTTGAAAGGCTGTGAGAATAACAGTTCATACTTTTCTAGATTGTAGTTATATTGTAGATAAGCAATGGTTATTGCTGCAGCAGTCATTCCGTCTAGGTCTCCATGAGCTATTATGATGGCATCCATATTGATCCTCCGATGTTAATCCATTCTTTTTCTAAAAATTCAGAAACTATGCAATTAAATATTTGTTTTATAAGTTTTTCTCCGATAAATATAGGATAAAACGATTTCAAAGTATAACCAACTTCTTTTAATCTCTTTGCAATTTTTTCTGCTTCTTCAATAGATGTCGGTAGAATCTTTACCTTCAACACTATGCTCGAAAAAATCTTTTCCTGGGGAGTAATGGTAACCTCGATGTTCCCGCTAGGTAGAGGTCTTGTAGCCTCGAATTTGTCCTTCGAGACATATACAGCCCAACCCTTTTCCCTTAGTTTACGTAGCTGTTGTTCTATGCTAAAGAGGTATTTCGATTCGACAGATATCTCGGCTAGTCTTTCAAGGAATTTTTTCTCAAACGTGTTGTCGTCGACTTCAAACCCGCAATGTATCTTTACAGTATTCTCCTCAATGTAGCTCCAAGAAACCTTTCTAGTGAATATCGTTAGGAGAAGCGGGACTTCTCCTGGTAGAAGTGGATGTAACGTTATATCAATCAAAAATAGCTTATTGTCTTTTATAGTATAATTGAACTCGACATACAGAGAGTTGTCGCAAGAGTATTTTTTCTCAATACGGTTTTCTGGCATCTTTGTTCCAGCCTTTCTTGTGATAAAAGTAATATACTCACCTATTTACTTTCCTCTATGGCAAATGTTAAGGGTGGACTGGTGTAATGGGCGAAAAAGAACCCGTTAAGTATAACTTGGGGAAAATTCTGAGATTTAAAGCCAAATATCTCAGACAGTTATTGTTTGAAGGAAAGAAAACTACGATAAGGAAAGGAATAGTTACACCTAAAACACCAGCAGTCTATCTGGAAAGTGATGGGAAGATCTACGGAGAAGCAACAATTAAGGGTGTTAGATTTACGAAGCTTTCAGAGCTCACCGACGAAGACGCGTTGAGAGATGGTTTCGAGAGCAAAAAGGAGCTCGTAAAAGCCTTACAAGAAATCTATCCAGAGCTTAGTGAAGACGATTGGGTCACTATTATATCGTTTTCAGACGTGACTAGATACTCTTCACCAGTCACGCGAGAAGCTTTAAGAGAGGCTAGAAGGCATGAAAAAGACTTTGCTAGAATAGCTAGACTTGCCTTAGCCTATGGGCTGACAGAGACTTTTGAGGAGCAGCGGATCTTAGCGTCATTGCAGGTTACTGGAGACGTTAAAAAGACGGCTAAGGAGCTTGGCATCTCGCCGAGATACATTAAGCTTATTTTGGGAAAGATTATTAAACGCCTCAAGGAGCGGAGTTTGATGAAATAAACTTTAAGATATCATTAAAGGGAATCACGCCTTCTCTAACTTTCTTAACTTTTTCATCTACGACTTCTATTACTGTAGACGATATGCCTAGTGTTGGTCCAGAATCTACAATAACGTCTACTCTTTGAATGATTCTAGGATCCAGCTCTTCTATTCTTCGGGCTGGTGGAAGTGTAGAAATATTCGCACTGGTACCTGTAACATATCCTCCAGCTTCCTCGATGATAGCCAATGCGACGTTGTGGTCGGGCATGCGTACACCTAGTTTACCAGTATTTGAGTGAAGAATAGCTGGTACTTTTTCTTTCGCCGGAAGTATGATTGTGAGAGCTCCAGGCCAGTATTTTTCTACAAGCTTTTCTGCAAGCTTGTTCCAGTAGACTAGTTCTTTTGACTTTGAGAAAGACGAGACTAGCACTGGTATCGGTTTGTTTAGTGGTCTCTCTTTAATATAGAAGACTTTTTTCACAGCAGTTAACAAAAGAGGATTAGTTGCAAGACCATAAAGTGTATCAGTAGGTATAACGGCGACTCCTCCTTCTCTTATAATATCTGCTACCTGTCGAACTTTTTCTCTTTCTCTTTGAGGATTCCTTATCCTTATTATCTTCCTTTCCATAGATCTCCTCCAATGCGGTGATCAGTTTTTCTGCAAGCTTTTCTTCTCTAGATAAAAGTCTATCATAGTATTCTAAAAATTCTTCTTTTATCTCCTTTACAACTTCCTGGGGCTGTTTGAACCCGTCAACTATTTTGACGAGTTCTTTCTCCATGCGTCCTCTTACTTCTGGAACAACGAGTTCGGGAACAGTCTCAAAAAGAGAGACTGCGAGCGTCTTTCCTAAAGGTGTAGGTATGCACCTCTTTTGTCGGATAATAAAGTATTTTCTCTCAATGTTAGTGTGGATGTGGTCCTGCATGGTCGCATCTGTGCCTATACCATATTTTCTCATTAGTGATAGAAGCTCAGACTCACTTAAAAATGGGGGCGGCTTTGTAGTCCTTTCTTCAAGCTTTACCTCTATAACGTCTAGTGTGTCGCCCTCTAGGAGGTAGGGGAGAGGCTCGTCTTTTGGACGAGCATATGGATACACATGATAGAAACCTTCGTAGACGACTTTTCGTCCATCAGCTTCTAAGACTAGACCCCCTAACCTAACGTATACCTTTTGTTTTTCAACCATTGCTGGCTCGCTGAGGGTTGCAAGGAAGTGTCTTACCACAAATTCGTACAGCTTCCATCCCTTTTCTCCAAACCTAGAGATCACAGTTCTCTTATCTACAGCAGCGGTCGGGTAGATTGGCGGATGCGCCTTATCGTCGTCTCGACCTCTCGTGGGTTTGATTTCTTCAGACAGTATTTTGCCAACATACCATCCAACGTTCTCCCAGCCTGAAAACATTGATGCTATTTTCTTGAGGTTCAATGTGGGAGGGTATATGGTGGTCTCTGTCCTTGGATATGATATTAAGCCGTTCTGGTAAAGGTTTTCTGCGATGCTTAAGGTTTCACGGGGTCTTATGTTTAAGAAGACGCTGGCTCTTCTCTCCATTTCAATCGTGTTGAGTGGTATTGGTGGCCTGACTTCCTGAACCTTATACTCAGATTTTTCGACTACAGCCTTTTTAAGCACCTTCACTTTCTCGTACAGTAGTTTTGCCTTTTGTCTGTCGTCACCCACTTTTATACTGGCCTTAAACCTCGTACCGTCCGCCCCTAGGACAGCTGATATGACGTAGTATTTCTTTTTCTGGAACTTTTCTCTCTCCAGAGCTCTTTTTACAACAAGATATAGGACAGGTGTTTGGCAGGGACCATAGCTAAGGAATTTTCCTTTAGGAAAAACTCTCTTTCTCTTTTCCACTAAAAGTGTGAGCGCACGTGTAAATGCGGCTCCTATAGTAAGGTCTACAATCATTCTCGCAAAAGCCTTGTTAGCTAGGTTAGGGTCAGGCTCTCTCAGTTTTCGTATAGCATTCAGAATATCGCTTCTAGTTACTGCAGAGAACCACGCCCGTTGAAATTCTAGGGAAGGATTAACTTTTCTCATTATTCTCATTACTTCGAAGGCTATGCTTTCTCCTTCAACGTCAGCGTCTAGGGCAAGAATGACTTTGTCTGTCTGGGTAGCTAGCTTACGTAGGGCATTATAGTATTTCCATGCGCCTTTCCTTACCACTAATGTGGGTTCTATAAAGAAGAGTTGTCTTGGGTCTATTTCTCTCCACTTGTTATAGCTTTTCGGAAAATCGTAGTTTAAGACATGTCCACTTACGCCTATAGAGAGAAACTTTTTTCCTTCAAAAACAAACTCGTAAGCGTTGACGTTTTCTATCTTGATACGCCTGTAGTTCCCGTTGGAAAGATATTTTGCGAAAGCCAGGGCTACACCCGGCTTCTCGGCGACAATGACAGCATAGTATTTCATGTTATCTTCTCTTTCTTTTCCTTTCTGCGTGTCTTCCTCTGACACCTATTCCAAGCATTCTGCGTAGCGCTTCGTCTATAAACCTTATATGGACTCCTCCTTTACCCACGAACGCACCGTATTCATCCGGGTTTACATAGACCTCGAGGTTTGTTCCTACAAGCTCTGCTTTCTCTACGTGTTTCCTAATCCAGCCTACTGGGTGTATAGCCTTGATTATGTTTGAAAGGTCTGTTGTCAGCTCTATTCCTCTGAGAGATAGTCCTGTGTCTTCTTCTGTCTTGTTTATTCTTTCACCTTTTCTTCCTATAAGTCTGCTAAGGGTGTCTTCTTTAACTATTATCAATGCGTCTGGAGGTGTATCAAGCCTGTGTTTTTCCTTGAGATCTTTTAGCCATACAACCGTTATTATATCGGCGTCAGGTGCATTGCTGCTAGCAACAAGAAGAACCCTTTTCTCCTCCTCGTTTAGCTTCCTCCTTCTGAGTCTCATCTCTAATGCTAGCTTGAATCCACGCTTGGATCCTGGCCTTACGAGATCGTTTATTCCAAGGTCGACGATTATTGTTCTTTCTTCGCCCATCAAGAGCTCGCGAGCTATGGCGGCGGTGTTTTTCTCTTCGTTGGAAAACACCTGTAGTATTGGGTCACCGGCTATAACTAGTTTAGAGTTTTTGCCCATTCTGATGAGGAGTTCGGACAAGACCGTGGAGTGCGCGAATTGGGCGTCGTCTAGGAAAACAATGGTGTTGTCAAATGTTCTTCCAGCGAGAAAGTTTGGGTCTGCAATAACTATCTTGCCTTCGCTGACCATGTTTTTTATCTCATCATGTGGAATGTATTCGGCTAAAATGTCGTAGAGGTATTCTGACACTAAGTCGAAATATAATTTACCAAGGTCTACAGAGTTGAGAACTTTTCCTTCTGTGATGTTTGCGAGTGGTCGGAGTAGAACAAGCCTTGAATATTTACCATTTTTTACGGCGTTTATGGCATATGAGAGTACTATGAAGCTTTTACCCGTACCGCTGGGACCGAATACGCCTATGATGTCGGCGTCAGGGCTATCTAGTGCGCTGAGTAGCATCCTTTGCTTGCCAGTCATGGGTTGAATATTTTCCATAAATTTCACCTATTTACACTTTCCTTGGGATCTAATAACCGTTACCTTCGTATATCAGGGTTTGTAGACTAGCGTTATATTCTTGTGTAAAGTTATTTTAAATGGTGTAAAAATGTGGAAGCCTGACAGGGTTTACTTTGGTCCAGCTGGAATACCTAATAGCTTAAAGAGAGGTGGTGTTAAGGAGGGAGTCATGGAAGTTAAGCGGCTTGGACTTGATGCTATGGAGATAGAGTTTGTGAGAAAGATATTTTTGGATAAGAAAAAAGCTAGAGAGGTGAAGAGTGTTGCATCGCAACTTGGCATAGTGTTGACGGTTCATGCACCATATTATATCAACCTGCTTAGTAAAGAAGAAGAGAAGGTTAAGGCAAGTGTCGAGAGAATTCTTCAGTCGGCTAGGATCGGCTATGCGGCTGGTGCATGGAGTGTGTGTTTTCACGCTGGATATTATGGAGGGACAGAGCAAAGCGTAGTATATGGGAAAATTAGGGATGAGATAAAAACTATTGTTTCAACGCTAAAAGACGAAGGTATAGAGATATGGGTTCGTCCAGAAACTACTGGTAAAAAGTCGCAGTTTGGAGAACTTGTAGAATTATTGGAGTTGAGCCAGGAGATAGAGATGGTTATGCCAACTATAGACTTTGCGCATATTCATGCTCGTGGGGGTGGTAGACTTAAAAGGTATCAAGATTTTAGGGAAGTATTTGAACTTGTTGAAAAATACCTTGGGAGAGAGGGACTCGATAACATGCATGTTCACGTTTCTGGGATCGAGTATAGTGATAAAGGAGAGGTTAGGCATCTAAACCTGAGGGAGGCGGATTTGGACTATAAGCTTCTAATAAAAGTTTTCAAGGAGTTTAACATTAAAGGAGTTGTTATTTCTGAAAGCCCTAACCTTGAAGAAGATGCTCTTCTCTTAAAACAGCTTTATTACGGTAAGCCTGTACGTGGAAAGCGGGGGACAAGCAAGAAGAGGTCTCGGGGAGAATAATCTTCGAGGTTTTTCTCCAAAACATACTTGAGTTCTCCGGGATTTATAACTGGTCCTGGAAAGAGTTCTGGATCGTCTATAGCGAGTCTCGGGCATGCTGTATTTATGTATGCATCAAATTCTCCCATGTTCATGATATTTTCTCTAGATATTTCGTCAAAAATCCCTATTTCGGCTCTCTTTCCCAGCTTCTCCAAGATTTCCTTTATCTGTTCCGCAACCTTTAGGTTGAACTGACCAGGTTTTGTCGAAACTACTATAAGGAAGCTTTGTGAATCAAATGCTAAAGATAGATTATAAAGATGCTTGGAAAGAATCTTTTTTGTATCAACTTTATTAACCTTCTTCTGGTAGGGATCAGCTATCCATGTCGGCTTGCCAGACCATAATGCCGCTCCAAGTCCGTGAAAAACTCCGCCAGCAACTGCGATAACGGCGTCTCCAGATTTGACTGCAGTATAGTCACATCCTATTATGAGACCATCAATACCTAAAACGCCTGGAAAAGCTTTTAAATTAAAGCCGGACTTCCTAGCCTCTATCAGCATTTTTCCTAGCCATTTATGGTGTTGGATAGTTGTGGCTAAAACATATTCCTTGAACTCGCTGTTGTATTGTGAGGCTTGTTTGAGTGCTTCAAGTAATATTCTTGTGGGATCGACCGAATAGAAGGCTGGAACAAACATAACCAGTGGTTTTTTAGGAAGCTCTATTCTTACGGGTCCGTGATGTCCTATGTGAATGATAGCGTCAGAATCTGTGAGACGTGCCTCGTCAAAAACAATATCGCATCCACCCCAAGCATGCCCACCCGATAAAACAACGCTGAATCCATGTTTTTCCAAAACATGGCTAAGTTTAATGGACAAATTTTTTAGTCCATCTGGTGCCTGAATAAGTATCCTTTTTACCTTCTTCTTGGTGAGTATGGTTAAGATTTTTTTGATGTCTATCTCGTAGTTATCTATCTTGTGCATAAGCTATCTGGAGACAATTATATGACAAGTTGATATTAGCTTACTGGTCTCCAACAAAGTCCTAGCTCGTCAGCATAACGGTATGCTTCCTCTATTTCTTCTCCATGAAGACTCCTCGCGATATCTGGCCATCTTTCAGGGTACCTGGCAACAAAGTGTTCTGGTCGATATTGGTCCATTATATTAACTAGAACGTATTTACAATTGTCAGCTATCCACTTGAGCACGGGTTTTGTACAGCAATCTAAGTGATTTGGGAGTACCAGGTGGCGTATGATCATGTCGCCTTTCATACATGCTTTTTTGTGGTTACGTGATATAACATCAAAGTAGTTGTCTATGCCTGATAGACGTTTTGCGCACTTATTGTTGCCGTATTTGAAGTCTGGCAACCATATGTCGACTATGTCCAATAGAATGTTTAGAGCCTCTTCTGTCATGTACATGTTACTGTTCCATAATAATGGTACGTTTACATCCATGTATTTCAGAGATTCAACTATTACGTGAAGTTGCTGATCCGGGTTTCCGCCAACATAATTTATGTTCTTTGCCCCCTTAAGGTAGAGTTTTGTGGCTATTTCAGCCAGTTCTTTAGGCGTAACTTCAACACCATTCTCTGGCATCGTCGAGATGTCCCAGTTCTGACAAAACACGCACCGAAAGCTGCATCCTGTAAAAAATATTGTTCCCGAAGGGACCAGAGGCGCTTCTTCTCCCATATGGAGGAACGCTGAAGCAACTCTAGCTTTGTAGTCTAATCCGCATACACCTTTTTCTCCCCTCCACCTGTTTACACCACATCTCCATTCACATAAATGGCATTTTTCGACAATCTTCTTCACAATGGTTATCTTGAGGTCTAGAAAGGATTTAGGCGGATATTTAAGGTCTTCAATACTTCTTTTTCCAGTTGCTATTTCGTCGTATATTTCCCAGAATTCTTTCGATTTTTCTTCATGTATTTTAAATAACTCTTTGAGACTGTCTTCTTCGCTATACTCGACAGGAATCCTTTTTACCACCCTGTATCTCGCTGGACGTTTACCGTCTAGTACGGCCTTATAGTGGCTAAGTCTTCTAACAACTTCTTTGTTCTTCCAAACAGATATAGCGTCTGGTCTCAAAAAATACCAGGTCATAAAATCTCTATGCTTAATAATATTTCCTAATAAAAATGTATAAAGCAATGAGCTTTATATGATACTATGTCTTCTCTCTTACGGTAAGAACATGAAAATAGAATTTCCATTAATTCTCATAAACTTTAAGGCCTATCCACAGTCAAGCGGAAAAAAGGCAGTAGAACTTGCCAAGGTTGCAGAGAAAGTTAGCAAAGAGACTGGCATAACAATAGCCGTAGCCCCACAGTTAACCGATCTAGCACTTGTTGCTAATAGCGTTGAAATACCTGTATTCTCTCAGCACGCAGACGATGTAACACCAGGTAGTAGAACAGGTCATGTAACACTAGAAGCCATAAGAGATGCGGGAGCAGTAGGTACGATGCTGAATCACTCTGAGAGGAGGATAAGAGCAGACCAGATAGATGTAATCGTAAAAAGGGCCAAAGAACTTGGGCTCCTTACTGTTGTTTGCAGTAACACACCAGAAGTCACTGCTGCAATGGCAGCACTAGGTCCAGATATGGTCGCGATAGAGCCTCCGGAACTCATAGGCACAGGTATACCTGTGTCTAAGGCTAAGCCCGAAGTAGTCACGGATTCCGTAAAGCTCGTCCAGAAAGTAAACCCGCAGGTAAAGGTGCTCTGTGGTGCTGGTATAACAACGGGAGAGGACGTAGTAGCTGCACTAAAGCTAGGCACCGTAGGTGTGTTACTAGCATCAGGGGTTGTCAAAGCAAAGGACTGGGAAGCCGCAATTAGGGGTCTAGTTGAACCGATTTTGAAGGAAAGATAAATTTTTCTTTTTTCTTGTCTATCAGCTATAGGCACATACACGGGCTTCTTCACAGATCTGTTCTTCCCAGCCTCATCATCTACACAACATGAGAATATTAATGGAGGCTCACTGCCTAGCCCTGTTCGTCATTTTTCAGAACCCGAGTTTTCGATCATCGCCGTTAAAATATATTGTTGGCTAAAAAATATTTGTCTACTTCAGGAGAAAGTCTAACGGGCACCCCACAGTTATGCTTAGAATATAGCCGGTAAAGATGAAGAGTACGTACGGGAGATATATTACTGCCCAAAACTTTTCATCAGGAGGTTCTGGAGTCTCTTCAGTTACCGTTAGGTTGAAGAGCAAGGTTTTTTTGCCATTTTTTCTGGTTTCAGCAGGTGCGTACATGTATTTCTTAGCCTTATATTCCTTCTTGTCAATATATCGCATCGTTGCTAAGGCAAGTATTTTTGCGAAAAGACTTATCTCGTATTCCTTGAATATATTTTCCTTTTTTAGCTTGGAAATATTGAGAAACAGGTTGTAGAGTGCGTAAATCAGCGCTATTATAAGCGAGTTGAAAATCACGCTTATAATAGGAAAGGGACAGAGCGAAAATAGATGTTTAGGAGTTGGAGGATAAAACAATCCTATAAAGAATATAGCTATGGCGTCCGCCTCTCCCATTATACCTGTATACCATATGGTAGATGCAAGCATAATTGATATGATAAGAGACGCTAGATAAAGCGGAAAGATGATAGAACCTACATACAACCTATAGATGAGAATTATGGAGAGGGGTATCGATCCCAATATCCATACTTTGTCGTCTATTTCTCTCGATTTGTAATCGCTCAAGGAGGCTATGAAGAGCACGAAGGCAATTATTAGCTTGCTTACAATGTCTAGTGGATCCAGTCAGCTCACCGTAAAGATATGTTCAAAGAAATTAATTTGTATATAGATGGGTTTAATTGACTCTATTTTTAGAATCCGAAGAGTGCTGAAAGTCCTTCCTCTATTTCTTCCTCTGCTGCTTCCTCTTTCTTTTCTTCTTTCTTTTCCTCTTCCTTTGCCTCTGCTGCTTCTGCAGCTGCTGGCTGTGCTGCTGGTGCTGCGGCTACAGGTAGAGCCGCGGTCTTGAGGGCTTCTTCAATGTTAACTTCTTTGAGCGAGGCGACTATTGCCTTTAGCCTTACGTCGTCTACCTGGACTCCTGCTGCCTCTAGGATTTTCTTAAGGCTGTCTTCTGTTATCTCTTTTCCTGCATGATATAACAATAGGCTTGCGTATACGTATTCCATCCATTATCACCTTGCCACACTCTCTTCAAGCATGGTTGTACTTAAATTTTTCACTATGTTTTTAATCTTTGGAATAGGATCTTCGAACGTTTTTTTAGCTTTATTGATGTGGTCGAGCTTGTATCTTGTTGACTGAGTCTCTTCTACAAGACCGAGGATGTTGCTCATTTTTAGATGCTGCAGGTTATAGATATGATATAATGGGAACCCTTTTTTAGAGAC
>CAZJJA010000027.1:0-4512 GCA_964546235.1 uncultured Thermofilaceae archaeon
GTTTAGGTGTACCATGTGTAACAATTGATCAGGTTCCTTATGAGATGGGAAAGATAGACATTCACGCATTGTCAGCTCTAAGCATTAAATGCGTAGAGCTATCTAAGGGTAACAATAAACCAGTTAAGATAATCATAAAGATGGATGACCTAGCAGGCTACTTCCAAGTAGAGAAAGTCTTAATGCCAAAGATAGAATCAAGCGGGCTAAAAAATTTCATAGAAGTAGAGGTATTCAGTAAAAACAACAAATTACACTTAGATATCTAAAAAGTGAAAAATAAGAAACTTTATGTAAAATAGAAACAGAGTCAGAATGTATATACCGTATATTGGCGAAGTTCCCATCCCAAGGCTTTTTGATCTTCCAGAAGATTTTTCTCTAATGCTTATTGGGGAAATACTTTTTGTATCAATCTGGGCCGTCATACGCATACTTTTCCCAAAGATTTTCAAATATGAAAAGAAAATGTTTGATGAAATATTTTCCCTCAAGATCCCTCTTAGGGAAAAGTTCTTTGCAGCGCTACTCGACAAAACGGCCATAGCTTTGCTAGCAACAGCGACCTATTCTTCATTTGTGACATTCTTCATGTTTATAATAGCCTTTCAACCATTCAATAAGACGATTTTAATTCTGTCGATAATATTATTGGTTATAACGTTAACATTCTTTTATCTTGCATTAAAGATAGGAGAGAAAAAGGCATTCGAATATGTACAGTTGTCGAGACAACTATAAGCAAATGTTAATAAATTTCTACTCTAAAGAGAAATTCGAGGATTGATGAAAACAGAAAGTATAATGGCTATGGCTGCTACTGTTCTCGTTGTTTTAGCCATAATGGCAACCTATGGTTTCACTGCAAGAGATGTCATTATTGGCGGAGTCTTAGCTGCATGGGTCTTATTCGTAGTGTTCTATCTTTCAAAAATTGTGGCAAAGTATACTAACAAGTATGTGTCCAGGAAATTCATACACTTTACCACGGCCGGACTAGTAACGCTTCTAATATACTTCACGCTTCTTCAGGGAGACTTGATATTTTCCTCACCATCAATTCCAGTAGGAGCCGCATTCGTACTAGCACTAATAACCCTAGTTCCACACCTTGAAGAAAAAGAGCTAACATGGTTTCAGGTAAAGAATAACTTCGGAGAAGTTTGGTTCTGTATATCCTGGGGAATTCTCTTCCTAACATTCTGGTACGTAGACCTAATAATACCCGTGATAGCAACCTTTTTCATGGCATTTGGAGATGGCGTAACAGGGATAGTGAGGAATTATGTGTACAAAAAGTGGACAAAGGGGATCTGGGGAAGTGTAGCGATGCTAGCTATTTCTGCCCCGTTCGGAGCATTTGTTGCAGGAGTTCAGGGTTTTCTGTCTGCTGTGCTAGCTACAATAGTTGAAAAAATGCCTTGGATCGACGATAACCTAACAGTACCATTGGTTTCGGCAGTTATTCTTTACCTTTTAAGATATGTGGTTATATTTTGAAAATAACAATAATTATACAATATTATTTTGTGGATTACAGTTTTTTACTTTGAAGACTGTTTAATTTATGGATAGAGATGGAAAAACCAGCAATAGAAGGAGGAGTTCCGATCCGTGACTCTCCCATGAGTTTTTGGCCAACTTTTACTGAAGAAGAGAAAAAACTTGTTCTATCTGTACTCGAGTCTGGGAAGGTTTCATCAATTGCTGGAAAAATGACTAGAACCTTCGAACAGAAATTCAGCGAATACATAGGAACAAGATACGCATTAGCTGTGTCAAATGGAACGGCCGCTCTTCATACAGCTATAGCGGCGCTTGGTATAGGAGCTGGAGACGAGGTTATAACAACACCCTTTAGCTTTATAGCCACAGCGACATCCATCTTGCATAATAACGCTGTACCTGTATTCGCGGACATAGACTTGGATACCTTTAATATGGATCCCGAAACAATTCCAGACAAGATCACAGACAGAACAAAGGCGATACTAGTAGTACACTTGGCTGGACACCCAGCGGAGATGGACAAGATAATCGGTATCGCGAGGGAGTATGGATTAAAGATTATTGAAGATTGTGCGCAGGCAATAGGAACCGAGTATAGGGGAAGAAAAGTTGGAACCTTTGGAGAGATCGCTGCCTTCAGTTTCTACCAGAGCAAAAACATGACGACGGGTGAAGGTGGTATGGTGGTCACGAATAACGACGATATTTACGAGAAAGCTCGACTTTTCATAAATCATGGTCAAGTAGAAAGATATCTACACGTGTCTCTGGGATGGAACTATAGGATGACAGAACTCCAGGCAGCTCTCGGGCTCGGACAGCTTTCCAGGATAGACGAATTGAATTCTAATAGAGAAAAAATAGCTAAGGTGTACAGTGAGGAATTATCAGAACTGGACGGCGATCTCCTGAAACTACCTAGGGCAAAGCCTTATGTAAAGCATACATGGCACATCTACCAGGTTCTCCTATATACAGAGAAGTTGAAGGTGGACAGAGATTATATTGTTAAAGCCCTCAAGGCAGAGAATATCCTCGTCACAGTAGCCTATCCTAGGACGATATACGAGAACCCGTTGTTCCAGAAGTTAGACGCTTATGGTAAAGGCTGTCCATGGAAGTGTCCGTTTCAGAGAGAAAATTTGGCTTATGGCAAGGGTCTTGCGCCCAGGGCCGAGTATGTGGCTCGTAGGGTGATTACTCTGCCCACTTTGGCTGGAATGACAGAGGAGGACGCTGTTGTCATAGCGAGGGCTTTAAAGAAGGTTTTAAGTTATTATAAAAGGTGAGTAAACCTGGTAACAGAGATTGTTGTGAACGCTATTAAGGAAGGGAGGCTTATCTTAAGCCTGGTAGAGTCCTTCAAGTTGCTGGAGGAATATGATCTTCCTGTGGCCAAATATGTCTATATAAGGAGCGAGGAAGAGTTGGACAAGAGACTACCCGTAGATTTCCCAGTTGTACTTAAAGTCGACTCTCCAGATATATCACATAAGACAGAGTTTGGGGGAGTAAAGGTTGGAATAAAATCTTTAGAAGAGTTAAAGTCCGAAATCGCGAAGATGAGAGAAACTATACTTGCAAAAAAACCAGAAGCATGCATAAGAGGCTTCGTTATACAAGAGATGATACAAGAAGGATATGAGGTCCTCATAGGCGGATTAAACGACGAACAATTCGGACCAGTCATCGCGTTCGGCCTAGGAGGAATATTTGTCGAGGTTCTCAAAGACGTTGTCTTCGAGATAGCACCAGTAACAGAGGAACAAGCACTAGAGATGATAAAAAGGATCAAGGGATACAAAATACTAGAGGGCTATAGGGGACAAAAACCAGCTAACCTACAGCTTCTAGCCCAGACGATAAGCAAAGCCTCCAACCTCTTCGCAGACCTTTCCCCATACTTCCAGGAAGCTGATCTTAACCCCACTTTTGTCTCTGACCAATGGGTAAAAATAGTGGACGCTCGATTTAAGCTCAAAAACGCTTAAGAATAACTCTTTATTTCCAGAAACTTCAAGCTGGAACTCTAAAATAGTTTACACGAAAATTACTAGAGATTTCTTCTTCTCCGAAGCATTTTAGTTGTATTGCCAAAGTTCTCCTAAATCTATAATCATCTACAATCCACTTTTCCGCCGAAATTCTTGTCTGTTCTTCTAAAACTACATTCACACCTCGTTGTGACATTCGAGAGCAAACATCTCTATGGTAAACTGTCAAGGCGCGCGGCTTGTCCGTGCTGCAGTACAAAGAATTCTCCATATGCCAAATACTATGTAAAGTGTGACTACCTCTTAGACGAGAGCATTAGAGAAGAGATGCTTAAACGCGAGCTAGAAAAACGTGTTGCATAGACTAAATCAGACAGTAGAGAAAAAAAGCTGGAAAGGTCTGAAAAACTGTTGGGCGTATAGGCGTAAATACACTTTTACTGTAAGGGTAACAATTTTTTACAGGTGTTGAAAATATAGTATTTGGAGGCCGGGGCACGGGGCTCCGAGTCTGGTCCACCGGGCACATGTACCCTTGCTTATCTGTTCGTCATCGCCCCGCTGCCCGGCTTTCTCCTATATTATTAATACAACAGGGGTTACTACAAATATTCTGTGAAAGAACCGTGAAAGTATTAGCGTTTAGTATTATGTTGGGTTTTTGTAGCTGTTTTTCTAGGTATTTTGCCTTCTTTTCTAGGGCATCAGGCAGTGCCCTAAGAAAGTGCAAGTATTCGCTTCAAGTTCTTGAATCAATTGGATAGAAATTCTATTTAACTCCACTTACTGTGTCTAATATATTGATGATGAAACGACGGTCTCATGAACGATGAAGAGTCTTTTCGCAGCTGAAAACTTTTTATGTCTTACGTACAATGATAGCCCCCCAAATCTTCTTCTAATCAATATATGTTTTCAAGAAGAATCACTCCTTAGCTATGATAGTGAGGGCTTCAGCGATAAGAAGTGAAAAGAGAATGATCCTTGGTAGAGAAGCGGCAATCGAAGG
>CAZJJA010000027.1:4522-13855 GCA_964546235.1 uncultured Thermofilaceae archaeon
TACTCGTATTCGGCGAGGAGGACTTGCTCGAACAAATTCTTTATAGTCTCGTAGCAGAAACCCTACATGAAAGTTCTAAGAATGTTCTTATAGTCACTTTTAGGGATTATCACGAGGGTACAATCCTTGACACATATTCCCTTTCGGAATACTTGCTGGGAAAAAACATAGACCCGGTAGAAGGGCTGAAAAGGATATTCGTGGCAAACATCTACAACATTCGGCAAGCCCTAAGTTTCAATTATTTGAGAGAAGCAAAGAGGCTCAAAGTAGATACAGTTTTTCTCTATAGGCTCACCGAGCTTTTCTCATATAAAGTCTATCCATTAATGATAGAGACTCTGGGCAAGGCAAAAGATGTTCTATCATTGGGAATTTCCCTAGTAATAATAGTAGCCGAGTCGCAGATGAGAAAAACAATTCCAGACGGGCCCATATTTCTAAGGCATTTTGCGTCACAAATATTCTGGGTCAGAAAGCGTAGAGGCTACATTGAAGTCGTAAACTTTAAGGATCCTGTAGGCATGCCTAGGAGTCTCTTTCTGGAACATGCAAATCTCGAAAAAGTCAGGGGGTGGTTCTAGTGGGGAGGGTAAACGTCAACTTCAACCATAGATTGAAGGAGGAGATCTCTAGGATAAGGAGAGAGATAGGTGTTTTTCTAGGAGAAGAAGATAGCGCTGCTCTAGAGGAGCTTGTCGTTTTCTGGATGGAAAATGAGCATGTTTTGTCGAATTTTTCAAACCCCTATCTTCTCGGCTCTCTGTGCCTTCTCTCCATCATACATGTTGTGTCGAGGCTGAACGTTATAGAGAAGAAGCTAGAGGCGCTAGAAGGGGTGCATGATGCTTGAAGTTTTTTCTCTACCATATCGGGGTAGACGGCGGCAAGGCTAGGTTCTGGTTTAAGAACGATAAGGGAGGAGTTTTCATCGTTGAAAGAGAGTATAGACCGTATATACTTGTGAGAAAGACTGATATAGGAAAAGCCTTGTCAAGCCAGAATTTCTTTGACTTCGAAGAAGTTACCTTAAAGATTTTTCCCAGAGGAAAAGCCTCTTTCTATAAAATAGTCCTAGAGGACACAGTCGAATATCACATTTTTTTGAAAAAGCTAAGGGAAAGACGCATAGATGCTTTTTCTGCAGACATTACCCATAAACACAAGGCCTTAGCCGAGTTCTCGGAAACATTACTAAAACCCATGGCTCTCTACAACGTAGACGCTGAGGAAGAAGAACCTTTTATCACAGCCCCTCTACCACTAAGACAGCTCTTTCTCTCCATTTTTGTGAGAAAGAACAAGATAACCGTTTTCTCTTATAAGCTTAAAGATGATAGAGAAACCATTAGTGGCGACGAAGAGGATGTCCTGAACGAGCTAGAAAAACTTATCGAGAAACAAGATCCAGACCTGATTGTATCAAACCTAGATTACAGAGAATGGAACCAACTATCGTTGCGCCTAAAAAGATTCTCGCCAACAAAAGGATTTGGCCGGCGAGGCTTTCCTCTCGAAGGGAGAATTTTTCTCAAGTCCAGCCTCTATTATAGGATAGGGCTGGCTGGGCTCGAGGAGCGATGCCGTTTCACGTTTCTTCCCCCTCAGGATGCCGCTAAACTGACCTATGGGAGAATGGTTGAGGAAAGACAAACGTTTCTTCTCTTAAAGAGGGGGTTTGCAGTTCCTCCTAGAATGAATGCAAATGTGGTCGTGAGATCTGCCTGGGAGATACATGTCAACGATAGGGGAGGCGTCATGTTTCATCCCAAGCCGGGGATATATGAGAATGTGGCAAGTCTCGACTTTGAGTCTATGTTTCCCCATATAATCGTCAAATATGGCGTAAGCTATGAGACCGTAACTAGGAGATATGTGAGAAAAGGCAAAAAGCCCTTCTTGTCCGAAGTTGTGGAGGAGCCTCTCAGGAGAAGGCTATACTATAAAAGGTTGAGAGACAGAGTTTCGGGAAGAGAAAAAGTGTGGGTCAAGCAAAGGACAAATGAACTCAAAATGTTACTCGTATCAAGCTACGGTTATAGTGGAAACAACTATAACAGACTCGGAAATCCTTTAACCTTTGAGTGGATTAATAGGATTTCGCGGAAGATAATGAGAGAAATCCACAGTCTAGCTAGAAGATGGGGCTTTAGAGTATTATACGGTGACACAGACAGTATTTTCTTGACGAAAAGATGTGCACAACAGAGTGAGTTTGAGAATTTTGCAGCATATGTCTCCAGGATAACGGGGTTGCCCATGAAGGTCGACAAGGCCTTCAGGTATATAGTGTTTCCACAGACAGGGGGCGAGAAGTTTTCTTCTCTAAAGAGGTACATTGGAATAACCTCTTCGGGAGAGCTTGTAGTAAAGGGGGTGGAAGCGGTTAGGTCCGACTATCCAGTCTTCCTTAGAGATTTTCAGAAAAACCTTGCAAGGACGCTTTTCAAGGAACTTGAGAGGAGAAAATATCGTGTAGCAGATACCTTGATGAAAGAGTTTAGACGTGTATATGAGAGTCTCGTGGAAGAAAAGGTGGATCCATCAACGCTGGTTGTGAGAGTTAAGTTGCGTAGGGAAGACTATAACTCGTATGTACCACATTATGTTGCAGCGCTACAACTTAGGAGAAGTGGTTTTCCCATAGTAGTGGGTGACACGGTAGAATATATATGGGTTGAATCTAGAAGTCCGAACCCGTTTAAAAGAGTAAGGGCGTGGAGACTTTTTAGAGGCGGACGCTATGACGGGACGAAGTATGGAGAAATGGCATTTAAAGCACTGGAGACCCTTGTGGGACACAACTTTTCTCTAATAACGCGCTAGCTGATAACAGGCTCGGTTTTTATACCGTGATATACATTATATATGCTGGGTTTATAGAAGTTGTCAACGCAAGAAAATACTGAAAAACATATAGAATCGCTAAAAGAAGATATCAGGAGAAAGCTTGATGAATGTAGGGAAAGGATAAGTGAGCCTAGGAAGATTCTTCAACAACTCGACGGCCTTTCTGTATCACTTCCTTCAAGGCTCTCTGAACTCAGGGTCAAGGGGTATGTGTATAGGAGTTATCTAGAGAAAAAACTAGAAAATCTAATAGACGGCTGGATGAAGATACGTCAATCCTTTTTAACAAATGTGAATGACCTGGAAAAAAGGTATAAGTCAAGGCTCAAAGACATAGAGTTGCAACTCAGAGAATCCAGCCTTTTTGATCCAAACATAGCTGTGGGGGAGGAGCAGCGTCTGGAGTCGATTAGGTTGGAGCTAGAATCTCTATGTGATGACATTGAAAGAAGTGTTGACAGCATACTTGAATCGGTAAGGGATGTTGAGAGAGAGTTTGCGAGCGTAAAGTGGGAGATTAATAATGCAGAACAGACATTGGATAAAGCCTCTAGGATTGGGTTAGAGCTACAGCAAGGAGAATTTCTTTACGCAGCGTTCACAGGAACTCTCCTAGGAAACGAGAAGGCAAAGTGTACCGTTTTCTTAACCAATAGACGCTTCATTATTGTTGGAGAGAAGGACATAGTCTTAAAGAAAATACTATTTATACCTGTCAAGAAGAAAAAGACCTACATTACGATAGCAGACATGCCCATTGGATACGTGAAGGACGTTAAACCGGGAAAAGTAGGATTCTTCAGAGGAAAGGGTGTGTATATAACTGCCGGCACAGAAGAGTTCGTGATTGACATGGAAGACTACAAGGTCGACACCTTCATCAAGCACTTGATAAAGGCAATGAGAGGAGATATAGACAACGAGGTAATTATAAACGTTAAACCCGAAGAAAAAACAATGCCTAAAGTTGTTCAATGTCCCTATTGTGGCGCACCAGTAAAGGTGCCTTTAATTCGTGGTGTCACAAGTATAAAATGCGAGTATTGTGGTAGCATAATACACATCAAGTAATTGTGTCTCAGGGGAAAGAGATATTTTATATTTTTAACATATTTCTACCGATGTATATTCACCTTATTACTTTGGGAAAAATAATTGAATTTATAATCGCATGGTTAATTTCAGCCATAATAATCTATATTGCCCTGAAAATATATCCTGGAAAACAAAAGAGAGAAAACTTTGGTGGAGCGCTTGTTGCAGCCCTATTAGGGGAGATAGTGTATTCGTTCTTTCACATTATTGGGCTGCCATTAGGCTCCCTTTTTGCTCTCATAGTATGGCTTTGGATCCTCAAGAAACTGTTTGACGTAGGATGGATAGGTGCAGCGATAATAGCGTTCCTCATATATATCCTAAGTCTAATTGTTACCTTGTTGGGTATTCCACACATTCTCTAACATGAGTTTAAATTTGTAGAACCAAATTTTTTAAAACCATTAATAGAATATTTTAGTTGGCAAGGTCATCGTGGGGGCAATGTTTACCAGGTATAGAAGGGATACAGCCCTATACACAAACCTAATCAACAGGAACATCCAGAAGAAATTCGACAACCTCTCAAAAACCGAACTCGAATTTATGTCTGAGGTAGCTCGTGCAGACTTCATCAATTTTGTAATGGTAGAGGAGGGCTTCCTTTATGAGGAGAATGGAGAAGAGCTGGCTTTCGACGCGATTATATATTATATAGAGGAGGAACCTCTTAGGATTGATGCTTTATTGTCCGAGTGGATCGATGTGTGGTCATGGAAGTGGAAGCAGAGAGTCAAGCTTGTTCTACAAGATGACCCAAGCATGGTAAAGGCGGAACAGCTCCTAAACCAGAAGCTCAGCCCCGTCATACCTAGAATAAAGAATTACAACTGGTTCCGAAGATTCACATTGGGCTCTCTCATCAATGTAAACGAGGTTTGTTTCACCAACCTTCTCTCTGATAGCATTGTTAAGGGAGCCTTATTTAAGGTCGCTAAAACATTGCCCCCAGACAAGGTTGTCGAGATAATAGAGAAAAACCCCATGTTCGTAATAGAGGAGATAGTAAGCCGCGTAAAGGAGCTCAAAGCGTTCAAAGGAAACCTTGTCGTAGTTAGGCTTAATCCTAAGTTTTTTGAAGAAAGAAGAGAAAGACTTGTTGAATGGTGGTGAATTTTCTTGACAAAAGATAGGGAAGATGAGTATACTCGTGCTGAAGTGATAGGAGTTTATCCCATAATGATAGGTAGCCAGCAGATACCAAGCTTTGTGATGTTGATTGAAGGTATCGATTGGGGAGGAAAAGTTCTCCCAATATTTATTGGGGTAAATGAGGCTATAGCCATAGAGAGAGCGTTGAAGGGTATAAGGCTAGAACGGCCAATGACACATGATCTTCTAGTAAACATCCTTGAAACCCTGGAGATCAGGATTGAGAGAATAACGATAGACGCCTTGCTAGAAAACAGCATTTACACAGCGACAATAGTCTTATCGAAAAACGTCAACGGTAAGGAACAACACTACTATATTGATGCTAGACCAAGCGATAGCGTTGCGATAGCCCTGAGAGCTGGAGCACCTATATATGTAGCATCACACCTAAAAAAATATGCAAAGGACCAGAATGAGCTAGTTTTCATAGGAGATGAGGGATAGGTCTTTGGACAGAAAAAGTCTTAAAAACTACTCAAACAGCGAGCTAGTCGACATATATATATCACACCTTGTTGCAAGAAACAGATCTCAAAGAACGATAAAATATTTTAAAAGCATTCTAGGAATCTTTCTTTCATTCATTAATGACAAACATGTTATTCAAGTAAATACATACGACCTAGATGCTTTCCTAGCATATCTAAGGAAAAAAGGTTGGAAGCCAGATAGTCTGTACACAGCTGCGGTTGCGATAAAACGTTTCCTAGAATACCTAGGGCTATACGATAATATTGCCGGCTTTGAGCTTCCCAAGAGGCAAAAGAGGTTACCTAGATACCTCGAACCTGAAGAAGTAGAACTTCTTCTCGGTCACGCAGAAAATCCCAGGGATAAACTGATTATAAAGCTACTATACACAACAGGGCTTAGGGTCAGTGAACTAGTGACCTTAAAGAAGAGTGATGTGGATCTTGAGGACTGTAGCCTAAGGGTTCTCGGAAAAGGCGGAAAGGAGAGATATGTCTATTTTCCCAAAAAGCTAAAGTCGGATCTTGAAAAACATATGAAAACTGTCAAGGGAGAATGGCTTTTCCCGTCGAAAAGGGGGGGACACATACATTACACAACTGTTGAAAGAATGCTAAGAAAAGTCGCTAGAAGAGCTGGGCTAAAGAAGAAGGTGACACCACATATTCTGAGACACAGTTTTGCGACGAAAAGCCTAGAAGAAGGAATGGACATCAGAGAGATACAGGAACTGCTTGGACACTCGAATCTAAATACCACACAGGTCTATGCTCATGTGTCTAGGAGGAGGCTTAAGAGAGATTATGAGCGTATATGGGGCTCTATATAGGTGTTATTTCTCTCTTCAGTTCGCACTCCAGTCTCTTTAAAAGTGTGTCAAGGTTGAGAAGCTCTGCTCCAGCGAAACTACGCATATAATCTAGCCCAATTTTATGCCATTCTTCTGTTGCAGCAGCAACGCATTCAATAGGGACGATTATCTTATACCCTCTGTAAAATGCTCCAAGCACTGTTTGTTGGACACAAATATGGGTATGTATCCCCGTAATTATAAGGGTGCCTACACCAAGTTCTCTTAACAATAGGTCTAGATCTGTGTAAACAAAAGCATCATAACGTCGCTTAGATACTATATAGTCTCCTTTCTCTGGTCCAAGCTCAGGTATTATCTTTGCTTCCTTTCCGCCTCTTACAGCGTGAGGTCCCCAAAGCCTAAACTCTCCATCTATACTCTCATAATGCTGGTCTATTGTATGAATCACGGGTATACCATGGCTTCGAGCAAAGTCCAAGAGCCTTTTAATATGAGGAACTATTTTTTCGGCATTTTCAGCCTTAAGTCTCCCCCTCACAAACTCTTCAAGCATGTCAACGACTAATATTGCATATTTTGGCATAAGCAACTCCCATTAATTATATTTTATGAGGAAGCTACTAAAAACTTGTCTTCACTCAGGCTTTAAAACATATATCTTAGGCTTAAGCTCCTCTTCGAGAGTCTTCAGAATTTTCGCTATTCTTATCCCTTTCTCAGTAAGTCTTATAATCCTAGTCCCCGGTATCTTTTTCCTATCCTCCTCTATTAGTCCACTATTCAGTAAACGCTGAATATTGTTGTATATTGAAGTCGTAGAAAGCCCTGTAGCAGGTCTAAGGTCTGTTATTTTCTTGTCACCGTTAAGCAACGCAAGAAGGATTAGGTCAGCCTCGGTGAAAATAAGCTTCTTATCAATTTCATCAGTCACAGCTTTAACCCCTACATACAATACACGGGATAAATTTAAAGTGATGCCATATTCTACTAAAATGTTATGTCAACAGTAACATTCGAAGAGTTTAAAAAACTTGATATCAGGGTTGGAAAAATCATTTCAGCTGAGAGGATTAAGAGGAGCAATAAGCTTATCCTATTACAGATAGATCTAGGAGGTGAGACACGTCAACTTGTTGCTGGTCTTGCGCCATACTATTCTCCAGATGAACTCGTTGGAAAGGAGATAGTTGTGCTGGCAAATCTCGAGCCAAAAGTCTTCATGGGGTATAAATCTCAGGGAATGTTATTAGCAGCCGTGGTAGATGGAAAACCTGTATTGTTAAAACCAGAAAAAGAAGTACCTCCTGGAGCAAAAGTTTCGTAGAAAATAAAATAACTACAAAAAAGTTTTTATTTTTGTCACCAGAGGATATAGTTTCTTTTTATCTTAAACCAAGATGAAGGCCTGTTTCAAATCTCCTAGAATTATATTCTCTGTAGTTAGAAAGAAGACGCCTTATAGCTTCTCTTATAGCATCACTTCTGTTTTGAAAGTATCCTGCATTTATTAGCTGGTCCAGCTTATCTATGAGAGCAACAGGGAGTTTTACACTAACAACCTTAGTTGTTGAAACATATGAAGATCTTCTTGTTTCATAATAGCTGCTTGTTCTTCCGATGTTTCTAGACATTGCATTATATTATAACAACACTACATTATTTATTGTGAACAAAGACAGTTATACAGTAGGCTGTAGGACAAATTTAAAATAAACAAGGTATAGAAGGCTATAAAATATTATCCTCCCTCTTTTTTATAGAGGTATCATGTCTAATACAGGCGATGTTAACAGGATAAAAAACAGGATAAGGAGACAAGTTTGGGAAAAAATGGAAAAACTAGAGATTGCAACTTCGCCGAGACCATGCTATGGGAAAATCCCTAACTTCATCGGTAGTCTCAATGCCTCTAATAAGATAGTGAAGCTAGACATGTTTAGGAAAGCGAGGGTCATATATTCTACAATCGATCTACCACAAAAACCCATTAGAGAAGAGACTCTCAGGAGAGACAAAATATTGATCACATCAATGCCAAAAGTAAGAGGCTTCATAATCTTAGACCCCTCGAGAATCGACAAAAGAATGATATCATATGCTACAACAGTTAGAGGCTCCCTGAGGATGGGTGAAAGAATAAGGATACTAGAAGATATAAGGATAGACTTAGTTGTTCTTGGAAGCGTTGCCGTCACGAGAAATGGGGCAAGACTGGGGAAGGGTGACGGACAGTATGATCTGGAGTACGCACTTCTTAGAGAACTACACGTTATCGATGAAAACACGCCAGTCGTCACAACTGTACATGATGTTCAAATTGTCGACGATATTCCCATGCTACGACACGACGTACCAGCCGATATAGTGGCAACGCCTTCTCAACTAATATTCACCAAAACTCCCTACAGAAAGCCTAGCGGGATTTATTGGGAAATGTTGTCAATAGAGGAGATAAAGTCAAATCCCATTCTTCGCCAATTGTTCGGGATTACATATGAGAGGATCAGGTGAAATAAATTACATTTTCAATAGTCCAGGGTTATAGTATTCGAGTTCAAGCTTACACTTTGTGCAATATTCTGGTGGCTTCCTGTCCACGTCATATACAGAGTTACTGAATCTCATGACACAAAAGCCGTTGCAGTGTGAGAGGCCGTAACTGTGTCCTAGTTCATGAAGAATTTCCTTGAAAATCCTTACCCTATATATTGTCTCATTGTATTCTTGTCCGTAAAAAATAGGGTTTAGTCTAGCCGTAAAGACGATACCTCCCCATCCTTCCTTAGATATGCCGAAAACAAAGTTTAATCCTTCCACAAAACCGTCTCCATTTACGAGAACTATAAGTCTGCTGTTTGGAGGAGGTGTTAGTGACTTAGAAAGCCATGCAATAAGTTTTCTAGCATCAACCCGGTCTCTCTCATGATTATAGAATTTTATTATATCCC
>CAZJJA010000028.1:0-13614 GCA_964546235.1 uncultured Thermofilaceae archaeon
TAGAGAAGAGTTAGAACCCTATAGAGATAGGCTATTGAAAGAACAGGAGAAACTAATAGAATGGGAGAAAAGACTACTGGAAAAAGAACGTGAGCTAGTAGGATACCAACGCATGGTTGCTTCTAAGGAAAGTGCCTTGGTTGAGCTTAGAGAGCGTCTTGAGGCAAAGAAAGCTGAATTAGAGTCGAGAGAAAAGTCCTTGGAAGAAAAGCTGAGCAAACTTGAGGAGCTTGAAGAAAAAGTTAGGATTCTTGAGCAAGAAAACGTGAAGCTAAAAGAAGAGCTCCGGAGAAAGGAGGAAGAGTTAAAGAGCTTAAAAGAAACTTGCCTTTAAATTTTTGACAAAAAAATTGCTGATTTAGGCTAAGAAAGGTAGTATACAAATATAACAAGTATAATGAAAGTTACTGCTATAATTATCGATGCAACGTTTAAAGCCTGTATTATTTTATAGGGAACCTTAGAACCCCATTCGGGTTCTTCGTCCTTAGAAAGAATATATGCGAAAATTGCTAGAACGATCGCTAGGACGAGAATGATCAATGTTCCTATAGCATATACGATTGGCGGAAATGGGGGATGTGTGTTAAAGCCGTCAGTGATAATATAGGTTGCAATGTTAAATAGGAGGGGAATAACCGTTAGTGTTATCAAAATACCGCTAGGTCTGGTTTTTTCCTCCATATAGTCTGAATAATAATCATCTTCATAAAGACTCATGTTAGATCATCTCCTTTTAAACCTGTTATAACTGTCTCGATTCTTTTTATGACGAATTGTTTATTAAGCATAGCGAGATAAGGGGCAATTCTCGGTCCGAAGGTTCTGCCAAAGAATGCCAAGTAAATTACCTG
Source organism: uncultured Thermofilaceae archaeon (assembly GCA_964546235.1). Classification (GTDB taxonomy): domain Archaea; phylum Thermoproteota; class Thermoprotei; order Thermofilales; family Thermofilaceae; genus JALVKT01. The sequence goes on from CAZJJA010000028.1 coordinate 855, forward strand.
GAACATTCTCCTTTCTTGACTTTTAGTCTTCTTAATGTTTATCATTGCATTTTTTATGTTTTCCTCGTTCCAGTCTTCTATAGACTTTAGGTTATCGAGTAATGTTTCAAGTATATTCAGTATCTGCTTGTCAACAATTTTTCTTATTTCCTCGATCGGCGGTTCCTCCACAATATCTATTTTATAGTAGTTCGGAGCATACCTCTCTAGCCAATTCTTTGCAAGCCTAATCCTTTTTTTGATACGTTCTATTTCAAAGTCATTTGGTTCACGTAAAAGCTGTTTTGTCTCCCTTAGTCTAGCCAATACTTCCTCAATATTTTCTCCCTTACTTGGAAGAATCTGTGAAAGTATGAGAGCGTGAAGATATCTCAATTGAAACGGCGGCTCGGGAGGCGGCTCGGTAAGCAATGCAAACCTATATGCTTTTTTCACGTTTTCCTCATCCTCAATGTGTTCTAGACCATAGTATACTCTCTCAGCCTTATCAAACACGTCATAATAGCGAGGAACCTCTTCGAGGCTTAACACGACCCTCCGCATCGGAGGAACATTCAGATACAGATATCTGAGAATCTCCGGCTCAGCAACTTCAACCCAATCCTTAGGTGTAAAACCGATAAAGTCACTCGAACCCATGTCACCCATGTCCTTTCCACGAACCTTATATCCAACCCACTCGTAGGCAAGCCCCTGTGGAGGCTCAAACCCATAAACGTTTACCGCCAGGTCGTTGCAACTGTCTCTTGATCCACCAGGAGTCGCATGGTCCTTCCCGTAGGGCTCGAAGTCCACGTTGAGCGAATACCATACACCAACCCACTCGACACGCCAGTTCAGTTTGCCGTGTTTAAGGCTCTGATAGCCTTCGTGTCCACAATTTGTACACACGTATTTTACGCGGAAATTCTCCACGTCAACTTCGATTGCTCGTGTGGTGTCTATGCGTCCACATTTCTCACAGACTGGTTGGAATGGAATATAGTTTTCATCCAGCTTTTTCTCTCCTCTATACTTGTTAATTGTCTTGATTATAGCCTCTCTTAACTCTGTAACAGACTTTAGCACAAACTCCTGCATTCTCGGGTTTTCTTCATAAAGCTCTTTTGTCGACACAATTTCAACATTTTCGGCAAACTGGTCTAAAACTCCGCCAAAATCCTCCCAGTAATGTTCAACCCAACTCTCATGGCATCCAAAGGGATCAGGAACCCTGTATAAGGGCCAGCCTACATAGCTTCGAGCCTCTTCCAGGTCACTGAACTGTCTAAGCTGGGTCTCCTTACCCTTCCAAGCATCCATCGTATAGAGCGTGAGAAGATGTCGTGTAGAATAACCCTTATCCCTTAATACTCTAAGAACAGTATCGACTATAGTAATCTCTCCCCTTAACCTACCTACATGCTGAAGACCAGAAACAGAAAGTCCACCGTTACCGATGAAAATATCCTTTTCTCTCTTTCTCCTCTCAAGGTTCGAAGCGACCTCTTCTACCCAATGCACCATACCACTGATAAACCGTACCTAGTAGATATATAATTCTCCGTGGTATTGATGAAAAACACATACATATCATATTAAGACGCCTATAAATTGGCTCGATTATGTTGGGTAGAAACACGCTTTGCACAGCAGTATTTCTCATATTTACTCTGATAGTTCTCACTACCTTGAAGTCTGCATCCTCGATACCAACGATCTCCACTAACTATGCAGAAGTATTGATTTACGACGGGAAGAACTGGCAGACAAAATATTATCAGATTCAAGAAAAGACACTAGCATTCACATCGATGAATTCTAAGATCATAATTATAAGAACAGACCCCTCGTCTTATTTGCAGCCTTCAAGAGTCTTTATAGACGGAAAACGCCCCGAACCGTATAAAGGAACTGGCAAGTTATGGAATGCATATATCCTAGTCTTAGACGGAAAAACACACAATTTACTAGTTTACTTCGAAGAATCACAGCCAAAAGCACCGCTTATTGGTATCTTCGCCCCATTACCTGAGCATGAAATAGAAGGAAAACAAGAAATAAATGTACCCGAGCTCCCTGGCTTCAAGATTGCAGGAATAAAACTGAGAATCATTCTTTCGGAAGAGAAACCCCTCTATAGTATTCTCTCAGCAGACTTCTTTGTATTAAACGCTTCAAAGGTAACTATAATGGGGGAAAAATTTGTAGCATATGATCTAATATCGCCTTCAAAGAACATCACAATTAGCCCTGGATACATTCATGCAACATATACGCCACTATACTATTCAGAGGCGAAAAAAGGCTCAGAAATAGTGTTGCCTCCATATGATTTCAGACTAGCATATGTCAACTATCCTTCAAAGATAACTTTTCGGAGTGGCATGAATCAGACAAACATCATATACGGCAACCCTCCTAGACCCTTACTTGTATCTTTCACTCAGGGAAAAGTCTCTTTTGAATTCCAAAGACACAGAGTGGAGATATTTGTAAGCGTCAAAAATGCATGTGAGACAGGGAAAATATCATACGCATTTATGCTACCACCTGACACATTGAAGATAAGAGACAACATTTATGATTTCGGAGAAAACACTACACTGACAATTAGGTTCTATTATCAAGGCATAGCTGTCCTAGACTACAAGGTCTATACACCACCCCCCTCTCTCCTGGTGGAGTCGCCATTCTACGGGCTAGAAATCAAGGCAGTAGACTCATCTGGAATCCCAATACCGAGGGCTAACTATACGTTATATTCTAGCGGAAAAATAGTGAAGAGCGGTTTTCTGGTAAATGGGACTGAATATATATGTCCCCTTCCTGAAGGGGAGTACTACATTGTTCTCTCTATAGGCGACAAGGTTATAGGTAAAACGAGGCACATCCTCGACAGTACAAAAACTATAAACCTTGTAACAAACACTACAACCGTCACAGTTAAGATCCTGAGAAAAGGTGTTGGTGAACCGCTAGAAACATTCAACGTCGTGTTGAAAAATACAAAGTTTTCTTTTAAAACAAACGCCAAAGACGGTAAAGCGGTCCTCCACGGCATACCCTTTGGCGTTTACACAGTCGAGATATATCTCGACGGGCTAAAGATATACTCTAGGGAAAACGTCGAAATAACTCCAGGAGAAAGTGATCTCAAATTCGTACTACCCATTTACAAGACAAAAGTAAAGGTTACGGGATTCTTTGGACAACCTGTTGAAGGACTAGAAGTGAAAGTTGAATCCCCGATGCTAACTCTGAAAACCGTTACAAATGAAAACGGCCTAGCAGACCTAGGATATCTCCCAGCGGGAGAATACACAGTAAGCATAGAAAGCTTCGGAACTCTAAGCTTTTCTCTAGAACACGATACCTACAAACTTGTCGAAACAGACATAATAGGCAAATACAATGGATTCTACATAAAAGGATCCTACATGGTCTTTCTAGTAATAGTCGTCGTGTTCCTAGTCTTCTTAATGTTCTTGAGGAGAAGAAAAAAGAGAAGCAGTAAAAAGGATGGAGGCGTTGTAGAAGTATAAGGGAAAGAGTGATGGAAGACTGGAAAAGAGATCAGCTAAAAAATATGGGAATCAAAGAAATCTATGAACCGACACTAGAGGAATGGATACTCTTGACTTTATACCTAGACGGCAAGAAACCAATATATGGGTTGGAGGTCCTACAGTTTATATTCTTCATGTATCCTTATGTCAATGCCAGATTTACACCCCTCTTTTTTGCACCATACTCCCCTGACATCGAAAAGGTTCTTGTCGAACTTGAACAGAAAGGACTAGTTGATAGGAGAACAGAATTTATAAATGGAAGAATATCTCCCGCAATTTATCTGACCACCAAGGGAGAATACAGGAGTAAAAACTTGTTCAAAAAACTACATAGCGGATGGATAGTTAGCAAAGGGTTCGTTATAAGAATAGGCACAGAGATCCTCCAAGAACTAGAGGCTCTGAAAAAAACCTATAATGGCAAGTCGCTCGTAGAACTTCTACAGCTACTAGCCTCTAAGATAGAGGCGGAAAGAGAAAACGTTTTCTTGAACCTTCCAGGTGATTCAGAAAACATTATTGATACAGCCATAAAATATGCGAGAGAATTCTTAAAGGACATAAGACGTTTGAAGAGAAAGGGAGAATGATAGATAAAACGGTAATCATTTTAGGTGGAGGACCTGCGGGTCTTCAGGTTGCGAGGAGAGTTCTTGAGAAAACAGAAAAAGTTAGGATTGTCCTGGTGGAAGAACATACAAATGTAGGTCTTCCACAGCACTGTACAAGTCTCGTTAGTCTTAGAGGATTAAAAGAAGATATCATCGTGTCTGAGAGAGTGGTTCTAAACTACTTTAAAGGCGCATATATCTACTCACCTTCAGGGTATTTGATTGTTGCAGAAAGGAACGATAATGTCGCAGCTGTGATAAAAAGGCCGGACCTTGAACAGGAGCTATTAGAAAATGTTTCTCGTTCACAGAATGTCGACATAATCTTGGGCAAAAAAGGACGGATGAGAGGTAACATAGTTTGGGTTAATGGAAAAAGAATAAGTGGAAACATAGTTGTTGATGCCAGAGGGATCTCTGTATTGAGGAAAAGACGAAATTTAGGGAACAGTGTTCTACCCGCCTTACAATACGACATACAAATCGAGAACCTAGGGCTAGAGACGGACCATGTTTACATTTTTCTTGGATCCCGTTTTTCGACAGGCTTTTTCGCATGGATTGTCCCCTTAACTGAAGATACTGTTAGGATAGGCTTAGCATCTAGAGGGAATGTAAAAAAGAGACTCGACAGCATGTTGAAGGAGGACCTGGTTAAAGGTCTAATAAAGCCAATTAAAGTTGAGAAAGTTTTAGGAGGGGCCGTGTATACAGGCGGGACAGTATATCCCCTGGTTGAAGAAACTACAGCATACATAGGAGATTCTGCTGGACAAACAAAGCCGACAACGGGAGGCGGCCTTGTCTATCTTTCAAGGGCCGCAAAATATCTTGCCGAAGCAATAGTTGGAGGAGACCTTAAAATGTATGAGAGACTGTGGAAGAAAAATATGAATCGGGAAATAAAAATACAGAGAACATTGAGAGTCTTTCTAAATAACCTTCAAGACAAGCAACTCGACAGACTGTTTAAAACGCTAAAGGAGATAGATGTAGAAGATATTCTGAGAAGAGAAGGAGACATGGACTTCCAAAGCCAGATTGTTAAAAAAGTAGGATTAAAAATACTTTACAAGGATCCCATACTGGCAGCTTTACTATTGAAACATCTTCTTGGCGGCTTCGTAGCCACTATTTAATGCCCTTAGGTTTATCTCTGCCACTTTTCCACTAAATGTTTTCTCAATAGTTCTAGCCACATCATCAATAGATATATCTAGAATACCGCTAGCAAGCAGCGCGCCCAGCATAACTATGTTTAGAGATAGGGGGGAACCAGCCTTTTCTGCCAGACCCAGCCCATCGATGACGATATATCTAAGCCCGGTTTTAGAGAGAGAGTCTAGGACCTCTTTCCTGCTGGGAACATTTTTCGACATAGGAGGAGGCAATATAAGGTCATTCACCACCAAAAGCCCTTTAGGCGAGAGATACTCTATCCTACGCAGAGCCTCCAGGAGTTCAAGAGAAACCATGGCATCGCCCTCACCAGGCGAAACTGTAGGAGCATAAACCTTGTTGCCGTACCTGACGAACGCTATAACCGAGCCGCCGCGCTGGGACAACCCATGGATTTCTCCGACGCGCACCTCAAACCCTTTATCTAGCAACGTCTCCCCAAGTATCCTTCCAAGAGTTAGTATGCCTTGTCCACCTACCCCCGAAAGAATTATACTCTTTCTCATCTCACTCACCCTTAACAGAATGAATAGCCTTAGCAGGACAAATCTCGGCACAAACTCCACATCCAACACAGAGTTCGGGCAAAATCTTGAAGACATCCTCTTCACGCACTATCGCTGGACAAGCGAACTGGTCAGTGCAAATACCGCACCTGATGCACCTCTCAGTGTCAATATAATATGGAATTATCTCTTCTCCCCTTCTCCTAGCCATTCTAGCCGTCATCAATGCACAAGGCTTCTTCGAAATGATAACTGCAGGCTTTTTCCTCTCTCTCACATATTTAATGGCCTCTTGAACCACGTCCCTAATCTTAAAGACATCATAAGCATCAACTACTTCGACAAACTCGACTCCTACAGCCCTCGCTATATCCTCTATCTTTATTACAGGTCTTCTCTCTCCAGTAGGACCAACCCCACTCCCAGGGTGCGGCTGATGTCCAGTCATGGCCGTTATGCTATTATCCATCACGACTACTATCAGAGGAATATTGTTGTACACCGCGTTTGTTAACCCAGGTACACCAGCATGGTAGAACGTAGAGTCCCCGATAAAAGCTATAACAGGCTGATCGCTAAACCTCGAAATCCCAGAACCTATACCTATCGAAGAACCCATAGACCAAGTGAAATCAGCCATCCTGAAAGGCGGAAAAATTCCCAGCGTATAACATCCAATATCGTTTGCATACACGGGTTTAACCCTGCTTCTAAGAACACCAAGTTTCACCGCATAATACGTAGACCTATGTCCACATCCAGGACACAGAGTTGGCGGTCTTTTGGGAATCTCTATCTCGTTCCTTATCGGTGTGGGCAAGTTAGCGCTAAGTCTGAGAGCCTTTGCAAGACCTTCTATAACTTTTCTAACCGAAAGCTCGCCAACCCTAGGGAAATACTCTTTACCCAATACTTCTGCTTTAATTCCTTCCTCGTAAGCAATTACTTTAACCTGGTTTTCGATAACAGGCTCAAGCTCCTCGACAATAACGACTTTCTCCTTCTCGAGCGCCTCTAGAATAAGCTTCTTGGGCAAGGGATATGTTGAAGCAAGCTTGTATACAGACGGCTTTATCCCGAGAAACTCTATAGCCTCCATAACATAGTTGAATGCAATTCCAGCCGTCAAGATAGCAACGTCCATGTCTCCTTCATAAACCTTGTTAAACCTAAAGGTATGCAACTCTCTTTCAAGCCTCTTAATTCTTGACAAGGCTTCAGCATGCTTCTCTAGATTATAGGGTGGAAGAAGTGCCCACCTCTCCGGATCACGGTGAAAAATAGCCTCACCCTTAGGTTTTGTGACTTCTCCTAGGACAACATTTCCCCTAGTATGGGAGAGCCTAGTAGTACTCCTCAAGAAGATAGCTGTACCGTACTTTTCGGACAGCCCGAAGAGCTCCTTAGTTATGTCTTTTGCCTCTTGAGGCGACGAAGGCTCGAAAACCGGAATATAGCTATGTATGCCGTAGAAACGGTTGTCCTGCTCGTTCTGACTACTAAAAGCATTAGGGTCGTCTGCTGTTACAATAACGAGACCGCCAACAACCCCTGTATACCCCAGGCTCATCAACGGGTCAGAAGCCACGTTAACGCCGACGTGTTTCATCGCCACAAGTGCGCGAAGCCCCATCATCGAAACGCCGATACCAAACTCTAATGCAACCTTCTCGTTAGTGCTCCACTCAACATATATGCCATACTTGTCTGCAACTTCTATCAGTGACTCCAATATTTCAGTTGAAGGGGTTCCGGGATACGCAGTAGCACTAGAAATACCCGCCTCCAGAGCCCCACGAGCTATAGCCTCATTACCCAAAAGAAGACGTTGTTCTCCAGCCTTACCGTCTATTGATCGTTTTGGCACAAATTAATATTGTTTGCTCGCCTATACATATCTATGCGTCTGTCGATAATCTACGAATACATTCATGCAGAAAAACTTACAGAGAACATTACGGGAAACATAAACATTAATGTTCAATTAACGTTCCCGTCCAGCCCCAACATAGTTGTCAAGCCTACAGAGTTGAAAGCTAGGTTTATAGCAAACATAACATCCACCCCGCCAGTTCTAAACATAACATTAAAAGGAGTATTAGCTATCTCAGGAGACCCAAAGAACATAAAAAAGATAGAAGAAAACATCAAGAACAAAAAACCAGATCCCCCACTAATACACTTTCTAACATCTCACATCTTGTTTGAATCAGCTCTACTGGCCCGCGAACTTGGACTACCACCAGCAATGCCGCTACCCCAGCCAGGACCACCTAGAGGAGGACCTAAAGACATTGGAACATTTAAGCCAGTCTAGGGTGATGGGAATCAAGGTAAAGATAATATACGGCGAAAGATGCCCAGAAAACACCTACATCATAAGTTCAAGTTGCCAAACTCGTCCGCAAACAATCTCTCCAGAATGGCTTCTTTCTCATGCACTATATTCAGATGGCTACATAAGAAATTGGCAAAGACTATCCTTTCTCCTAAAAACTGTACACGGACCCTATACTGTATCCAAAGCCGCCGCTGTAGAGTCAGATGACTGGGAACAACTCCATTGGCTGTCACGCTACACTGATGGAGAATCATCAAAAGAATGTGCCTGCCTACTACCATTCGCTCCAAACGTGTCTGCCCTATCCTCTCTAGGCAAAAAACAAGTATGCATAGAAGCCGACAGACTAGAAGAAAAATTCCTAGAAATTCTCATACACACCCTAGCAGCCACAGGCACAGAACAACTAATCCTTGTAAATCCTCCAACGATTTGGCACTTTGAAGAAGCAGTATTTAAGGGACAGATAGGTGCCTACCAAGCATCTATAATGCGTATGCCCCGTCCACTACAAGTCAAAATAAAAGAAACACTCGACATAGACGTGGTAAAACAATCACTAAAACAAGACAATGTAGTGGCAAGCAAACTTCCAACACCAAGAGCTCCTCCCAACATGCTCAAAGAAGCCTTCGATGATCTTTACGACTTGGCGGCAATGATTCTAGAAGAAATACAAGAATCTGGCTATACGATGAGCCTAAAAGCATACATAGAAGGAGCACAACAACTCGACGAAAACCACGGCAAAAAAACAGCCATGCGCCTCATAGCCTACGGATACGTGAAAATAAGGCAAGGACAAGTAGAGCCAACCAGAAAAACAATACAGGTTTTCATAGACTAAACCTGAGAAGAAAACCGCGCAAAGTTTAAAATGCAAAAAAGGAATAGAGTGTAATGGTATTCGGAGGGCCGGTAGCTCAGGCTGGGAGAGCGCCGCCCTTGCACGGTCTGTAAGAGACTCAGGAGCGGCGGAGGTCGGGGGTTCAAGTCCCCCCCGGTCCACCATTTTTACGGTTTTGTCCACGTGATTGTGTCGGTTTTGTAGTCGTATTGACCTATCTTGACCCACTTGTATAATCCGTTTTCTTCTGCTATCATCCATAGCCCGCATTTTTCTCCTATCCTGTCACCGTTTTCGTCGAGCTCTAGTCTTCCTGTAACTCCATAAAGCTTGGATGATACGGGTATCAGGGCTTGTGCTATCTTTTCTCCGTCATATTCGCCTATCTGGATTATTGTTAGGGCTACCAGCCAGAGGGCATCGTAAGCGTTCATGCTGAATGAGTCGGGCTCTTCACCATATATTTCCTTGAATCTCTTGGCGAATCTCTCCTTGTCGGGAGTCTCGGGTGGACTGTAGAGAGGCGAGATTAATCCGCCAAGTTTTACAGCTATATCTCCTGCCTGGTCCTTTATCTTATCTGAGCCTACGATTGCGCTTGAGCCAAACCATTGCACGCTCGAAAGTACAGTGTTCTTTGAGGCAAGTTTAAGGATTTGAACACCTTCTTTTTCAAATATTATTGCCACTACAGCGGTTCCATCACCCATCTCCTGGACGAGGTCAGCAAGCTTACCTACTTCTGCTGATAAATCCTCGGCTTTGGGATCATAGGCTATTCCTTTAACGACTCCACCAAGCTTTTCGAATCTCTCCTTAAATGCGTTATAAAGATCTGTTCCCCAAGCATCACTACGGTATATCACAGCAGCTTTCGTGTATCCCTTATCGACAACTGCACGAGCAAGCGTCCAAGCTATGATCTTACTGGGCACTATGAGCCTAAAACACAGTCACCTGACAGTGCTAAGTTGGACGAAATGGATGCTGGAGAAACGACAACGATCTTGCTAGAGTCAGCAAACGTCTTCACTGCTGCAGTCTCAGCGCTAGTATATGGTCCGATAACAACTTTCACTCCAAGGGTAGCTAGAGACTGTATTTTTTCGACAGCGGTTTGAGGATCAGTCTTAGTGTCTTCAGGTAAAAGCTTGAACCTAAACCTAGAGCCTATGCTTTCCGCATACTTGTTTACATCTTCTATGGCCAGCTGTAGCGCAGCTTGGCCACGCTTACCATATGACTCCTGTGCACCCGATAGCAGAAGAAGAGCACCTATAGGGACGACCTCTATTTCATTCTCGGATTTTGTGGTTTGAGGCACGCCTGTCTGTAAGAAAATGATGTACCCTATAATGGAGCCTAATATTACTCCTACCAGGACCCAAGTTACCGCCTGTCTAACCATTGCAAAGATGATATTACTAATAATAAAATTGTTATCAAAAAATTACTATTACTCATATAACTCGTACTCATAAACCTATCACAGAGATACATCTATTTAACCAACCTGCCATACAGAATAAACAGTTGATGAATGCACGTCAGGCTGAAAAATGATGACATTGGTCTTTACTGAACCTAAAACGATAAAGTTCTCCCTCCAATCATTACAAGCGAAGCTCTAATCTTTTCAAACTCTTCTTTGCGTCTAGGCACTTCTCTCGTATTCAAGACTACAATAGAAGGAGTTTTTCCTTCAAAACTATTGGTGTATAAACCCAATGCCTCGTCGAACGAGAGTCGCTGGTCTCTCGTATAATTATATATAGGTAATTTTAAGCTTTCACCCCTATCAATAGCAGCAAAAACGCCAAGCCATGGGTTCAGCGGCTCAACGGGCGAGTCGGAAGAGCCTGTAACCAGGGTTCCAGTCGAGAGAAGAGTCTTGTATGCATAAACATACTTTGCTCTCTCTCCAAGTCTGTCAACTATCCACGTATCGCTTAGAATAAAATGTGGCTGGACGGTTATCCAGGGTTTATATTCGGCTATCTTGTCGACAAGGTCCGGTGGAGTGAGGGAGGCATGCTCTATCCTAATGTTTTGGGCCCTGGAGGCAGCCTTCAGGACCTCTTCTAACGCTCTATCACCGATCGCATGCACTGCTGTCAATAATCCTTTTTCGTGGGCGTGTTGGGCTATTGTAATGATATTGTCGGCTGTTAAGAGAAGCTTCCCAGAAGTATCCTTGTCCTGATAGGGCTGTCTTAGCGCTGCCGTCCATCCCCCGAAACTGCCGTCGCTAAACAGTTTTACGCCTCTGATGTGGACTGCATATTCTGGGTTAGATACAAGGTTTATGTGCTCGAAATCCACGTATGCATGATAACAGATATTCACAGCTTCAATTTGCAAGAGCTTTGTGACCGATTCAAGCTCTAGTGGAGGAGCTGACATAGAGTTAAGACATGTAACACCTAAGCCGAGATATCTCTGGATTACCCGTCTAAGCGCCTCAACAGCCTCGGTGACGCTGGGAGGTGGCAGCCGTGAGACTGCATAGTCGACAGCTTTTTCAAACAGTATGCCTGAAGGTTTTCCGTCCTCAAAATCCTCATATGGGAGAATACTCTTCTCATCAAGAACACCCAAAAGTTCGAGAGCCTTTGTATTTGCAACCGCAACATGTCCGCAAACTCTTATCAAAAACACAGGAGTGTCAGGAGCGACCTCATCTAAGTCATAGCGGGTGGGCATTCTATTTTCTACAAGCTTGTCTTGATCCCATCCTCTCCCTATGATCCATGAGTTCGGTCCCTGAATGCTGACGCGTTTTTTTACAGCCTTTTTGATATCTTCAATGGATTTTATGCTTCGAAGGTCTAGCCTGTACCCCTCTAGGGCTGTGGATAACAGGTGCATATGTGTGTCCGAGAGCCCTTCGGTCACGATCTTCTGATCCACGTCGATCTTAGTGTAAGGGCTATATGCATGCAGCCTGTCTGCAGTAGTTACCTTTACTACGCCAGTGCTGGGGTGGTATATGATAGCGTCTGCAAGTTCTCCGTCTGGCAGCTTCGCGTTTAGGAATACGTAGTACATTAGAGTTCATCTTTATGTTTGTGTTGAAGATTTTTATATTGTCTTGAGATGCGGCTGAAAGATTTACTGAAGGAGAAGATCCCAGAAGAGAAGCTGAAATATGTTCCGGCAAGCTTCGACATAGTCGGGTCACGGCAGGGGGCGGTAGCTATAGTCGAGATCCCCCCAGAACTAGAGGAGTATGAAAACGTTATAGGCGAGGCCATTCTTTCGCTTCACCGTAACGTCAAAGCAGTCTATAAGAAGCTGAGCGGACGAAAGGGCGAGTTCAGGATACGTGAACTAAAGCTTATTGCTGGCGAGCCTCTCACAGAGGTGTTACACAAGGAGCATGGCTACGTGTTGAAGCTTGACGTAACCAAGGTTTATTTTTCTCCTCGAGAAGCCACTGAGAGGCAGAGAATAGCTAGTCAAGTAAAGCCGGGAGAGACTGTTATGGTCATGTTTGCAGGAGTGGGACCATATGCTATCGCCATAGCGAAGGCCCAGCCCAGAGTGGAAAAGATCATAGCCATCGAGATAAATCCTGTAGCGTATATGTATATGGTTGAAAACATTAGAATAAATAAGCTCGAAGACAAGATAATACCTGTACTCGGCGACGTAAGAGACAAGGTCGCGGACTGGAAAAACACCTGCGACCGGGTGGTAATGCCCCTGCCTAAAGGCGCCCACTT
>CAZJJA010000029.1:0-4097 GCA_964546235.1 uncultured Thermofilaceae archaeon
AAACGATAATAAAGGAAGAAGAAGAACACGAGAATTACTTTATATCACAGATCGACGAGTTTGCAGTAAGACATCTCGGCTCCATAGCCTTGGGAATGGCTGACGCCATAATAGAGCTTACTGGTGTTCACGCAGGTTTCATAGGGTTTACTGCGTCCTCTATTATTACGGGCATTGCAGGACTTATTGTAGGCGTGTCAGCATCGATGTCGATGGCAACGGCAGCCTACCTACAGGCTAAACAGGAGATGGGAAAACAGCCTTTTATCTCGGCTGCATCAACAGGAATCGCGTATATCCTCACTGTTATTGCTCTTACTTCGCCATTTTTCATGAACATTAGCTTGTTCTGGGCTTTCCTAGCATCGGTATTTTTAGCTTTGTTGATACTCGCGTTCTTCTCATACTATAGTTCCGTAATTTTCGAGAGAGCCTTTCTAAAAGACTATCTGGAGAACGTCGGTCTAATATTCATAATAGTATTAATAAGCTACTACTTCGGAGACTTTGTCAAGAAGATATTTGGAAATATTCCGATATAAAAAATTATATATAATAATTTTTATAAAAACCTATTTTTCTCCAAGTTTTTTGCCCAGAACTCGGAGAAATTCTATCATAAAGCCAAGCCCTTTCTGGACGTCTGGGTCCCGCAATGCACTCAACAAGCCTCCAACTCCCACCGGTTTAGCCTCCTTTGGCACAGATGCCAAAGCCATGTTTACCAGCTCTACATTTTCTTTAACCGAATCATAGTCTATTCTTGCAAGAATCTCCATTATCTCGTCCAGTCTGTCCAAGAGCCTGAGGAGACACGGACTCATGACGACCTTAATTAGCCCACCCAGCACCTCTGGCTCCAAAACATCGCTTACCGTGTCTAGCAGACCAAGATTCTTTGCTTTAACCAACACATCAAGTGTTTTCTCAAGCGCTTCAACTCTCTCAGGAGTCAATATCTCCTCAATACTTTTTACCTCCTCTTCCATCGCTACCACCCACATTTTTTCAACTTCTCAGGCTCTGTTGCCTCGAAATAGGCATGAAATATAGGCTGCCAAAGTTCTGGATACCTTATAGCGTCCCAGTATGTCGCGACGAAAAGATCCTCCATAAACCTTTTGAAAACTGAGAGTCTCAATGGTATGGGAGGATTATTGTAGTCGCTGATCACAAAGAGTCCCTTACCGTTTGTTATTATTGGACAATTAGTTCTTCCATTATATCTTGCATTATAGCCTTGTAGCCTGGCAGCAACTGTCTCAGCCTGTAGGTGGGCGGTAGTCCCGCTTTTTGATGTTGGCGCGTTTGTGCAATCTCCAATAGCATAAGCGTCGTCAAAGCCGACTATCTGGCTGGTGTATTTATCAATTTTTATATAGTTGCTTTCGTCCTTGACTTCTTCCGGCTTTATCTCGTAGACGGGTCCCATATGCGGTGGTATAACACTTGCAACGGTAAACTCTAGCTCTTCTCCCTCGAGACTGTAGATTTTTTTCTTCTCAAGATCTATGCTATCCACAGTAAAGAATGTATGAAACTCTATTCCTTTTTCCTCAAGTTCAGGCTCTATAATCTCAGCAATGTCCTTTGAAGAATAAACATGTGGATAGGGGACAGCTAAAACGACTTTGACTTTTTCTGAAAGTCCTCTCTTCTTGAAAAACTCGCTTGCAAGGAAAGCACCCTTTTGGGGTCCTGGTGGACACTTGTATATTGGATCCGCGATCGCGATAACGTATCTACCTTCCTTTAACTTCCACAGGTTTTTCCATAATTTTTCAGCGTTTTCGAGTGTTGAGTAAAAGTCGCCATATGTCTCGACGAGTTCTCTGTTACCGGGTATAGCGTTGAAATCGAGATTTGCTCCAGTGGCCACTATAACTTTGTCGTAAGATATATTGAGTCCACCTTTAGTCTTGACAATTCTTTCATTTAGATCTACGCTAATAACTTCATCGTGGATAAACTTAATATGCGGTTTCAAAAGCTGTCTAATTGGTCGTTTAAACTTCTCTTTTGGTTCTCCTTTAAAGGCAACCCACAGATTACCTGGCTGAAAAACGTGATATTCACTCTTATCTATAACTGTAACTTCGAATTTATCCTTTGGAAGCAGATTGGCCAGTATGGCTCCTCCTCCACCTCCGCCAAGGATCAATACTTTTTCCGTCATCACCCCCTCGGTAAAACAAGGATTTATGCTTTCTTTGCTGTTACTTTTATACGGGCTTTAATTACGCCACCTTCTTCTGTGAGTTCTAAAAGCTCGTTCTTTGTCCTCTCAACCCACGCCTGTACGTCTGGCTTAAAGCCTGGATCTGTAGCAAGTATCTCTATTATGTCCCCATTTTTGGCTTTTCTATAAGCTCTTGTGAGTGCTGAGATTGGTCCTGGGCAGGCCATACCCCTTGCGTCTACTTTTATTATATTTTCGCTCATACCTCTTCACCTAATTCTTAGATAAATATGACCTCATAGTCTGCTGTTTCTTTGAAGAAATATGTTGCGCCCACAATCTCATCGACTATTGGATCCATGTCTTCTTTGCTGACGCCTGCCACTTGAGCCATCAGTGAACATACATAGACTTTTACGTCACCTATCTCTTTTGCATCCTTCAACATGTCGTACCAGCTGGGGGCTTTTATCTTTTGCATTCCCTCATGTATCTTGGGGACGAAATCTTCGAATTCCTTTGAGAATCTTGGTTCAGGCTTGTTTTTGAGGAAGTATAGCATGGCGAAGCCGGTTACGAATATTCTTACAGGTACGCCGAGGTTTGCAGCAGTCTGGGTAAGGACGCCTAGTGGTATGAATTTTTCTGCTTCTCCCGAGTACATTATTATTGCAAATCCTTTTGTCATGGCTTATCAAATATATATTTTATATTGAAATATTTAAGAAATTATATATTTAAAACTATATATCTAAAAAATTATATTTATCAAAGACAAAACATATGTATACTCAAAAAACAAAATATTTACAAAGATATACAAAGAATTCTATCAAATACTAAAAACAAATATCGCTTGTAATTCAGCAAAGTAACTTAAAATGTTTCATTATTGTATAAGATAAAATTTCCGAAGAATAACGTATCTTCCTCCACTTGCTACATAGAAAGCTAAATCTCTTACTTTTAATATACAAGTATCCTTACTAGCATCTTTGCATATTTTTTCGACCAAAGCTTGAAGACTTGGAGTAGTTTTTTCTCTAGTAGAAGCTATGGAAATGTGAGGGCTAAAAGTATGCCACTTATCTTGTAGTAGATCCTGAAAATTATATTGGAGTAATTGGTGCAGATTTTGTAGCTGCTTACATGGCTGGGGTATTGCAGCTATATAGCGTATCCTTTTCCAGGAAGGGTATGGCTGTAGCTGTTTGAAGAATAGTGTAAAGGGTTGGGGCTCGTGTCGGGCTAGTAATTGCTGGAGTTTAGTGTAGACTTGTTGTTTGGGCTTTTTCAGACTGCCCAGGTATGCTAGTGTTAGATGTCTCTCTTCTACTGGTATGGGCTTGAATGGATCTTTGATCAAGTGGTCATAACAGGTTATGGGAGCTCTTATCCCTATAAAGAAGGTGGGCATACCTTATGTCCCGTTTTCCTCGTCTAAATTGTTCTGTACTGCTTTTAGCGTTGTTTTAAATGTTGTTTTGCCTAGCCAGACAGTAAGATTGTATGTTCCAGCGGTTACTTTTACCTTTAACGTACCTTCTACGTAGATGCCCCTTCTTGCCAGTTCCATCTCTAGGGATTTGTTTATGTTTTCTCCCTGAATCTCTACCTTGACTATGGGCGGTTTTTTGGCTCCTGGACTGAAAACCCAGGCAAAAATTGTGAATTCTGCATAGCCGTCTGAGTTTATAGCGGCTTTGGTCTTATCGACCAATACTGCGTAGCTCCTCGTCGAGCCTGGAAGAATGACCCAGTCTTCCGTTGATTCAGGCCTCCCCTCGACGGGTTGTATGATGATGCTTGGCTTGGCTGGCTGCAACTCGTTATTCGTCTCGTAGTACAGCTCTATGACCACCTCTGCGTTGCCTTTTGATGTCCACGAGACTATGAGTGAAGCATTGTATACGCCGTC
>CAZJJA010000029.1:4197-13557 GCA_964546235.1 uncultured Thermofilaceae archaeon
TTTTCCTGGCGAGAGTTTTATGTTGATTAAGGGGAATTGTTGGACTGATAGGTTCAGGCAAGGAGGTGTTTGATTTGTCTCTTGTGTGGGTGTGTTGGTTACGAAAAATAGGTTCTCAAGTATGATAAGGGATATAATTGCTGTAGCTATAATGGAAGTAGCTATTAATGCAGCCCAATTTTCCATAATCCATCATTAGACTTGTTGAGCTGAGCCCCTATAATGGTAGCGTAGTGTCAATACCTAGTTAGATTAAATTTTTGGGAATATTTTTCAGATTATATCAGGTTGAGTCTGGTGATGTCTGGTGAATCGGGTAATTAGAGTTAGGGTTGGTAAAAAGTATGCTTTATATTTGCCTAAGTTTGTTGTAGAGAAGCTTGGAATAAAGGAGGGTGATGATCTTGTTATTATCTTGAAGGATGACAGTCTTGTTTTAAGGAAAACGGTTGACTTTTTCGAGACTTCTTTTAAGGTTGAAAAGAAAACTAAGTTGAAGCCAGAGGAGATTGAGGAGGCTAGTGTTGAGATGCAAAAAGAGGTTTTGTGTGTCTAGAGTTAGTTTTATAGATTTGCTTGATACCTCGTTTATTCTTTATTAAAAATTGGAAAAAACTTAAGAAAACGGCATTAATGTGTGTGGCTCGAAAAAATTGTTATTGATTATTGTACTGTATGAATGATTCAATTAGTTGCTTGTATTTTTCTCGCGTGTATACATCAATTAGCCTTCCATCATACATTTGGGCTACGCGGTGACAATACCATATAAGCTCGAGATTGTGCGTAACCATAATTATCGTCATACCCTGTTCCTTGTTGAGCCTTTCAAAGAGATCCATTATCATTTTGCTCGTTTTTGCGTCAAGGTTTCCTGTAGGCTCGTCGGCTAGGAGTAGTTTAGGCTTACCTACAATCGCCCTTGCTATGGCAACTCTCTGCTGTTCTCCTCCGCTAAGCTGATTGGGGTACTTGTTTTCTTTGCCCTCTAGCCCCACTATCTTGAGGGCTTCTGCCGCCATCTTTCTCCTCTTCTCGGACGGAACTCCTCTGACTATCAGTGGGAGTTCTACGTTTTGTAGGACTGTTAGCCTTGGGACGAGATAGAACATCTGGAACACAAAGCCTACGGTGTGGTTTCTGTACCTGCTGAGTTCCTTGTCGTCTCTAAGGCTTGATATGTTTTCGCCGTCCACTATTATTTCTCCTCGCGTCGGCGTGTCAAGACCGCCTATGAGGTGTAGTAGTGTGCTTTTGCCAGAGCCGCTTGGCCCGACAATTGCTATGAACTCGCCTTTGTTGATGTCAAGTGAAACATCTTTTACTGCTTCGACGCGGTATGACGTGTCTCCGTATATTTTCCAGACGTTTCTGATCGAAACAAAACTTTCTCTACTCATATCTGAGCGCCTCTACTGGATTGAGGTTTGCGGCTCTCCTAGATGGGATGAATGCAGCTAGTACGTCTGAGATGAAGGGGAGCATTGTGGCTGTCATCACGATCTCGGGCGTGAAGGCTGGGGAGAGTTTGAGACCGAAGACGGGTATGTAGACGAATCTTGATATAAGGAACATGATGATTGTGCCGCTAGCTACTCCTAGGGCCGATATTATCGCCGCTTCTAGAAGGAATAGAACGAGTATGTCTGTCTTAGAGTATCCTAGAGCCTTGAGTATGCCTATCTCCTTTGTCCTCTGAACAACGCTGATGGTCATACTATCGAATATCCACATAGCTGTTATGCCCATCCCGACGGCCGATATTAGAGCCATGAAAGTCTGTAAAGCTACAATGAACATTTGCATCTGCTTAACCATGGCTGCGGGACTGATTATCCTGCTACCAGGGGGAGCAACACTTCTTATCTCATCAGTTATCTGATCCAGGCGGTCTAAGTCTTCGACCAGCACGACAGCAATGAGGTATCTCCTTGTGTGGGAGATATATGAGAAGAATGTGTCAGGGTGTACATAGATATAGTTTCTCTCTATCCCTTGCCCCCCCTGTAAACCCCCCGTCTCTTCGAGGAGTCCGATAACAAAAAATGTCATGCTGGTTTTTTTCACTCCAACAGTAACAGGAAGCACTGAGCCAACATCAAGCATCTTTTTTCCAGTCTGTGGATCCTTCCATAGACCGCTATCTAACAGTACACCTAGACCCTTCGGCTCGGGCTCCCCAGCCGCCAAGGCTTCTTTGATATCTGCTACTCCAAGGTATTCCGGGAGCCATTTAGGGTCTACTGCTATTATCGTTACAGATTTTGTTCCTTTCTCAGTGAATACCTGACCCTGAGCCATTGCGACGCCAAAAACATCTTTGACTCCTTGGATCCTCTTGAGGTAGACTATGTCCGCGTCAGTTATACCACTTGTACCCGGGAACACAATAATACTGTTGGCCGCAAGGGTTCTCTGTAACTGCTCCACAAAGACTTTCTGGAAGCTTTCACCAACTCCCAGGGCTAGAGACAGCGCTATTACCGCTATCATGACACCTAAAACTGCTCCTAGGGCTCTTCCTCTCTTCTCCTTTATGCTCGTAAAGGAAAGGTAAATGTAGTCTATGGCTTTCACTTCTTCTTCACCCATTTAAAATAAATCAGGGCAGCAATCGCTGCGATGACTACTATGATAGCGGCAGTGTACAGGCTCCTTTCACCAGACTTGCTACCTTCAGGCTGTTCACCTGTACTTGATTGTACTGCGTTAATTGTGGCTGTTCTCTCAACCTTGTGTAGATTACCGTAAGCGTCCCTATATGTGATTGTGAAGACTACCTCTTGTATGCCTGGCTGTTTGACCTTGAAGGAGAAGGGTACGCTGGTTATTATTTGTGGGTTTAGCTGCCCAAGGAAGTTGTAAGTCGATCTCACAGGCTCTAGTCCTTCGTCTGGTGTGGCTGAAATGTTGACCCCGTATACTGGGAAGTTTCCATCATTGATTATGTTGACTGCAAAGATTACTGTCTTGCCTACTTCTGGCTGTTCTGGTACTGCTTCCACGGAGGTTATTGTTAGGCTTGAGACTTGTAGCACGAATATCGTGAACGAGCCTGTGATCGTCGAGAGGCTGCCGCCTTCTGTGAGAAATGTCGCCTGGTAGGTTACTGTTTCTCCAGTGGTGGCTGTAGCTGGCACGTCAACCTCAACCTGGACTCTTTTTTCCTGTCCTGGGTCTAGGTCTCCGACGTATAGTATGGTCGGGTTTATGGCAAGCGTGGATCGCTGGAAGGTGAGTATAAGCCTAAGGTCCCTCATAGGTATGTTGCCGAGGTTTATGACTCGAAGATCTATTTTGCTGGATTCCCCAGCATTTATCTTTGATGGATCTGGGACCACGACAAGGCTTTGTCCCGTTGAGCTTATCATCGGGACGTTAATTGTGTTTATCACATCTTCGCCCATGCAGTTTGTGTAGCTTATAGATATCGATATGCTGGAGTATGCGGATTGAGGCACTACCTGTAGCACGTAACTCTTAGATTCGCCTGGCTCTAGCCTTGAAACAGTTATTTCCAGTGGGAACTGTGTGCTGAGGATACTTAGTCCTTGGGCGTTTATTATTGCGGTCAGATCGTCAATCGGGTACTGTCCATTATTCGTAAAGATTATCTTAACAGTGTTCACCGTCCCCATATAAAGTATCTGCGGGTCTACCGTAACAGTCACAGACTCGGGTCCACAGTATAGGAGATCAAAGTCAAGTTGCGTCGAACCGCTATAAGACTCCTTGAGTTCTCTTTCAACGTCATCCCACGCCTGTTTCCAATAGATGTTTAAGTGAACAACACATGTCTCTGATATCTGTGAAGAATTAACCGTAAACCTGAGACTTTTGACGGTTCCAGACCTCCAAGAGCCCAGCTGAATAGGCTGCGGTGAAAGGATTTCAGCATTGCAGGCAGTTGTGAGGGTCGCTTCTACATTTAACAATGTATATGTTCCGTAGTATGACACGCCTACCTCTATTACACTGAGGTTTCCCCTTGACTCGACCCACTTGACATATTCTACGCTAAACCCATACTCAAATGGCTCCGATGGTGGAAGCGTTGTTGTTCTTGGAGGTATGGGCTGTCCCATAGCTGTCACAGCCAAGCCCGCCAATAGTAACAATAACAGAGATATGACGAATGCAACTTTCTTCATATTTTTTACACCTCGACAAGAGATTGAAGAGAAGAAATCAGGATTTTAACCTTTTTCCTTTCGTTTTCATTTAAGCCGCCGTGCACAGCGACATAGTCTTTAAGATAATCGACATAGCTTTGCAGTATATCAATGACATCGCCTACGTCTAGGGGTGGAAACATGAATGCTATGTCGCTTGCTTCTTGCAGACCCTTTTCTGTAAGCTTGTATATTTTCTTGCCCTTCCGCTCCTCATGCACAACTATTCCCTCTTTTTCCAAAACTCTTAGGAGTGGATAGATCGCTCCAGGAGATGGACGCCAGGCTCCTAGTGTCGCTTTTTCTATTTCGTTTATTATGTCTATTCCGCTCATTGGCTTCTTTTTTAGCAGGTTTAGTACTATTACTTTTAACGGGCTTTTAGCGTAGTAAGCTATAAATTTGTGCATGGTTATCGATAATTGATATCGATGACCGATATAAATTATTTATGGATGCAGAAATATGCTAGAGGTGAAAGAATATTGATATGTAATACAAACATGATACATAAAACAAAGTTTATATGTAAGCTAAAATTAACATATATTCGGTGAAGGTTATGGATGTAGCCGTAAAGGTCAGAGACCTCAAGAAAATATATATCACAAAGGAGAGAAAGGGATTCTTCGGTGGCAAAAAACGCAGAGTCGAAGCACTCAAAGGAATCTCCTTCGAGATAAGAAGAGGAGAGATCTTCGGACTTCTAGGGCCAAATGGTGCTGGTAAAACAACGACCATAAAGATATTATCCACATTGCTTCTTCCTGATGAAGGAGATGCCTGGGTAAATGGTCACCATGTTGTCGACGAAGCACCAAGGGTTAGAGAGAGCATAGGTGTAAGCCTATACAGTGATAGGGGCTTCTACTGGAAGCTTACTGGACGCGAAAACCTAGTATACTTTGCACATCTCTACCACCTCGACCCTAGATATGCTAAAGAGAGGATAAACTACCTGCTAAAGCTTGTTGACCTTGAAAAAGATGCGGATAGGCTCGTGGAGGAATACAGCACTGGCATGAAGAGCAAGCTGAACTTTGCAAGAGCCCTTCTCCACGATCCGCCTATAGTGTTTCTAGACGAGCCTACGATAGGATTAGACCCGAACTCTGCGAGAAAGGTGAGAGAGGTTATAATGCAGCTGAAGGATGAGGGGAAAACAGTTCTCTTAACTACGCATAACATGTACGAGGCAGACATTCTTTGTGACAGGATAGCAATCATAAGCAAGGGTACGATAGCTGCGATAGGTACTCCTAGCGAACTCAAGGCTATGGTTGAGAAGCACAAGATTCTTGAGATAGAGGTTGTCGGCTTCGACGACTCGCTTGTGGGCAATCTCAGGGATGTTCCTGGAGTAATCAATGTAGCTGTTAGGATAAGGGATCCTGTAAGTATGAGAGGCGAGATAAAGGTGGTCACTGATGGTAACGGTATTCTGCCCGAGATTCTCGGGAAACTTGTTGAAAGAAAAGTTAAAGTTGTATCAATAAGATCCGTTGAACCAACTCTTGAGGATGTGTTCGTTTATCTGACGGGTGAGAGACTTGAGGCCGAGGAAGATGGGGTTCGCGCAACTTCACGTGCTTAAGGGAGTTTTCGTAAAACAGGTTAAGATACTTTCACGCTATATTGGGAGCATAGTCACCATTGCAGTGATGCCATACATGATAGGTGGGCTCTTCACGGGTATTGGATATGCTGTAGGTGGGCCCAGTGCCCAGAGAAACTTTGTAGCGAATACGGGTATTTCTAACCCTCTCCTATACATGGTTCTGGGAGGCTCTATAATGCTTGCCGCGATGATCATTATGGAGAATGTTGGCAGTGTTATTAGGGAGGAGCAGCTTATAGGGACCTTCGAACTCCACTATTTGACGCCAAACAACTTCATTCTTCTTTGGTTTTACCATATAATACCTGTTGCCTTGCTTATGATTATGATATTTGCGTTTAATGTAACGCCGATTCTCCTATATGAGGGAGGAATACTGTCTCCAATAGAATGGGTTGTTGCCTCGTTTGTCGTATTTCTGTCTATGGTTCCGCTGGTCGGGGTAGGGCTTGTCATAGCGGCGCTGACTGTCAGGTTTAAGGAGGTTGATGCTGTCATAAACGTCATAAACTCTGGGATAACGCTACTCTCGGGCTTCTTTTATCCTCTCGAGATATTCCCAAGGATAATCCAGGAGATTGCTGCATTAGTCCCGACATCTCATGCTGTAGAACTCTTGAGGGAAATAGTAGCCTACAAGTCTATACCCTTGGATACACCTAGCAAGCTTCTGGTTTTAGCGGTGCTATCTGTGGTATATCTGGCTGTTGGAAGCATCACCTATAAGAGGTGGGAAGAACATGCAAAGAGAACAGGCGAACTTTCAAAGTACTAGAAGGGTGAGGTTTGTGAAAGAGCTCTGGAGCTTTATCTTAGAAATCAAGGCTTCAGCATACCTTGGACTAAAAACATACTTTAGATATCCTGCCTGGATCGCAGCAGACATAATCACGACGCCTTTATGGATATTGGTGTTCATATTGCCGATCCTCCTCTTTCTACCAAAGGAGATGTGGCGTAACCCACAGGTGATAAACTTCTTCTACTGGGCTATGATAATGTGGGACATAGTCAGCGCAGGGCTCTGGAGTTTCGGCATGGCTATAAGAAGGGAGCAACAAACAGGTACATTAGAATTCCTTTTCCTGACAAATGCCAACAGAGCAGTGATGTTTGCTAGGAGCATATTCACAAGAATGCTGACTCTCTCAATATCTATCACATACATGACAGCAATATTTATGCTCTTATTCGGCACACCCATAAGCTTTGTAAACCCCATGGGAATAATAGCTGTACTATTGCTAGGACTCCTAGTCTCTTGTGGGTTCGGCGAACTCTACGGCGCGTTGGTCTTTCGGTTCAAAAACGTAGGACCTGTAACGAATATACTACAGTTTGTAATCCTAGGCATAAGCGGGATATTCTTCCCGATAACTTCTATACCAGACCCCTACAGGGTTATCTCGTACCTTTCCCCCTTCACGTATATAGCCGACATGGTTAGGCACGAGGCAATGAGCCTGCCAACACTACTTCCCGTTTGGATGGAGTGGATGCTCCTAGTGTTGCTGGCGGTTGTGCTAAACTTCGTTGGATTGAAGACAATACAGTGGATAGAGAAAAACCTGAAGATCAGAGGAGAACTCGGCGCCTACTAGACATCTATTTCTTTTTATAAAGTAACGGGATCGAGGTTTTATCTAATTCTTTAATGTATTAATTTCTACCTAAACAGTATACCAGTTTTCCTGCATACTCAAATATTTCTATGGCGTTTACTTCTATAACAGGGCTTGATGGCGCTATGAGACACAAGGTCGGTCTAAAATTCCCCTATAAGCCGAGGAGACACCAGCTTGAGGTTGCACGTAAGATAAGGGAGTATATACGGCGCTACCATATCGTCCTTGAGGCTCCAACAGGCTTCGGCAAGACTCCTGTAGTTATTTCGGCGCTCATACCTTACCTAGAGAAGGGCTACAAGGTGGTCTGGGCTGTCAGAACAGGTAACGAGACCGACAGGCCAATAGAGGAGCTGAAGGTTTTCCAAGAAAAGGTGGGGCTCGAGGTTTTTGCCATAAGCTACAGGGGAAAGAAGGACATGTGTTTGCTTGCGAAGAAGTTTGGAGAAAGGCTCGACTACAACGAGGTTTCCTACATATGTAACAGAGAGAGGAGAAAGTGCCCCTACTACAAGAAGTTTAAGGAGTACATGGACCCTCTACTCTACTCAAAGAAGGGTGCATTAACCTACACCGAGGTTTTCGGCATCAGTGAGGAGAACGGGATATGCCCCTACTTTGCCCAGAGAGAACTTTTGAAGATAGCAGACATAGTTTCCCTAAGCTACAACTATGTTGTGAGTGAGAGGTTCGAGTGGGCCATACGGAAGTACTTTCCATACAGCGAAGCAATACTTGTCGTAGACGAGGCGCACAACCTACAGAACATAAACCTCGAGAGCGACACGATAACGGAGGGGACGATGGACAGGGCCATGATGGAGGCACAGGAGATGGGCGATAAGTCAAGCTACCAGCTCGTAGAATACGTGAAGGAGAAGGTTATAAAGAAGTACGGACACCTTGGCGAAGATGACGCAGACGTATTTGTACCCACAGAACTCTTGCCCCAAGGATACTTTGACCTCCTCGACAAGGCAGCCAAAACTGGAGAGCAAGTAAGGAGGCTTCGCTACTCACAGGGAAAGAGGCCGCAGTCAAGCCTATACCATTTCTCCCAGTTCTTTCTACGGGCTTTAGAGCTGGAAGGGACAGAGGGCATCGCCTTCATAGTGGAGAAGCCTGGCGAAAGACTGCATCTCAACATATGGGATATGAGGTCCGCAGAAATACTCTCCAGGAGATGGAGAATATTCAAGAGAGTGGTATTCATCTCTGGAACCCTCGAGCCTATAGACGCCTTTGCCGAGACCATAGGGTTGACAAACTACATCGGGCTAAAGGTACCGAGCGTCTATGACGAAGACAACGCCAGGGTATACCTTACACTCGATCTCACGACAAGGGGTGAAGAACTTAAGCCAAGGATGGCTTCGAGTTACGTTAATGCTATCACACGACTTCTATCAAGGGTGAGAAAGAACACGGCAGTATTCACTGCGAGCTATAGGGTTCAAAACAGGCTAATGGCTGCGGGTCTGCAAGAAAGGGCTCGGCAGTTAGGCTACAAAGTCTTCGAAGAGAGAAGAGGAATGTCGGGTATTGAGGCAAGACAGGTTCTCGAAGACTTTAAGAGCCTGGCAGAAGAAGGCAGGGGACTGCTCGTAGCGCCGATGGGAGGCAGGTTCGCAGAGGGCGCAGACTTTCCTGGAGAAGAACTCATGTGCATTTTTCTTGCAGGTATACCCTTCGAGAAGCCGACTATGAAGACGAAACTCTACATCGAGTATTACCAGAAACTCTATGGTGAAGAAAAAGGAAGGCTATATGCCTATGTTTTCCCAGCTATTAGGAGGGCGGCTCAAGCTCTGGGTAGAGCGCTTAGAAGCCCGAAGGACAAAGCCGTTATTGTTCTCGGAGATTATAGATACAAGAATTATCTTAGGCTGTTACCAGACTATGTGGGAGAGCTCCTTAAAGAAACTGTTTCAGAAGAGTTGGATAA
>CAZJJA010000030.1:0-13396 GCA_964546235.1 uncultured Thermofilaceae archaeon
CCTGCATTAATACAGTCAAAAACACAATGTTAACTGGTTGTAAACTTTGGTTTTTGCGGCATTTTTTCTTTTTAAATTTTTCTAAGACAGGTTAATATATCACCTACTAGAAATGCTGAACGTTCATCCTAAGGGTGTTAGGTGGTGCGCATACTCATTACGAACGATGACAGCTTATCTGACGGTCTCAGGGCGTTGATTGAAGAAGGTAAAAGGCGAGGATATGAAATTTTCGTTGCCACTACGGATCGCCAAAATAGTGGTAAAAGTAAGTCAATCTCCTTTAGGGTCGAATATAGATTTGCCGATATCTTTGGTGTTGAAGGCGTTATCGTTAGTTCGAGTCCGGCTGATGCAGTTGCAGTAGTCCTAGACGGAATTTCAAGAAATTTTGACGCTGTTATTAGTGGTATAAACCAGGGACCCAATCTGGGTTTATGGGATGTTTTATCGTCTGGAACGATCGGGGCTGTTCTTGAGGCTGTTACAAGAGGTCTTGTGGGTATTTCGGTTTCATTGGTGGCACAACGATGGAATGATTACCAAACCATACCCTTTGAGAGATACATTGTAGCTGCGAGGATAGCGTTTGATATCCTAGAAAAATTATCGAATGTGATGTGGAAAGACCCTGTTATAAACATTAATGTTCCGGCTTGGGAGGTTAAGGGATTAAAAGTTACAGTTCTCGAGAAAACGCCTGTTGAAAGTATATTTCGTTGTAGACATGGGATATGTGAGGCTGGGGAATGGCATCTTGGACTTTATAGGTGTGTACAGGATGACAGTGATGTATGTGCTGTACTTAACGGATATGTCTCGGTTACTCCTCTGAATCCCTTTAGGTGTGAAGATAAGACTTGGCTGGAGAGGGTTCTTCTATAATAACTTTGTCAGTTAACCATACGTGACTTGTTTCTCTATTTGAAGATGGCTTTTAAGGACAGGAAATGTTATATCATAATTTACGTTTGTAAAATGTATGAAAATTATAGGGTTGAACGGCTCGCCGAGGAGATACGGTAATACTGCTAAAATGTTAGAGGTAGCGCTTGAAACCGCGAAAACTCTAGGAGCGAGCGTTGAGAGAATAGACCTCTATCAGTATAAGATAGAGCCCTGTGTTGGCTGTCTTTCGGACGACGAACTTGTATGCAAGCTTCCCTGCAAGATTCGCGATGATATGGAGACCATATATAACAAGATACAGGAGGCTGACGGCATCATCTTCGCTACCCCAGTGTACTGGTTCAACATGAGCGGTGTTATGAAAAATTTCATCGACAGGATTACTGTGTTCGAAAACATGATTCACCATGTAGGTAGGAGCCTTGTCGAGGGAAAGGTTGCAGGTATAATTGCAGCAGGCAATGAAGAGGGGGGCGCTATGGTTGTCGCAAACCTTATGATAACCTTGAACTCTATGGGATTTCTGATACCTCCGTGGGGTTTTGCGTATTATACCAAAATCGGTGACGCTCTGGAGGACAAAAATGCGCTCTATGATTCGGCAAACGTAGGTGTAGTGATCGTGAAGGCAATAAAGAGACTCAGTGGTGAGGAGTGGTACACCACCGACTTACCGATCGATGAGATCGTCAACAGGGTGAGAAACCGAATCTCTAAGATGTTTGAAAAAGACTATCCATGGAGAAAAGAAAAATATCTGTATGAAGACTAATCCATCCTAAATAAGAGAAGCAGATTCTCTGGCACAGAACAACAAGACTTGTATCTTTCGGCATCATACTTCTTTTCTATCCAGGATAATGGAGCCACAATCCTGTCTATGAACTGTTCCCTTAAAGCTATATCGTCGACCCTTTTCTTAACTTCTGGCGGGCGCATACATCCTAGAGCAATTTCGGAATCCATTTTTTTCCGCGCGTATCTGAGGATATCTAGGATCTCGTTACTAGAGGGAGGATTTACCATATAAAAACTGGTTCCAGGATACGGATATATTACTAGAAAGACTACAAGCTTCATACTCAGTTCTGATACAAAGTCGATTGCTATTTTTTCATAGACTATTTTCCCATACCTTTCTCCGATCATTATATGTGGAACTATATGTTGAGGACCACTCTCTAATAGGTTATACAAAGATCTTCGGAGATCTTCAACTCTGAAGTTTTCAAGCTTTCTTATCTTGCTTAATACTATTGGGTCGAGTGATACTGGAATATCAACGATCCTTATGCCAGCATCTCTAAAAAGAGATGCTTCCTCCTCGTTTACTGAGAGAGTATGCATGCTGAAAACCATTTTTCTCGAGTATTGCTTGATAACTGTTAAGTAGCGTTTTACAGGTAATTTTCCTTCCTTAGTGAAGCCTCCGCTTATCAAAGCACCCCTTATCCCTCGTTTAGATAGATTTTGTAGTATTTTTTCTAGCTTTTTTGGAGAGTTTGCACTAAGCATCTGTTTTAGGATCTTTGCTTCACAGTATTCACAGTTTAGAGCACATTTTTCACCTGTGATACTTATCGAAGGAAATCCTAGAAGAGGATAGAATGACTTTACCATTGTGCCTCCTCCTTGATCTTATTCTTGTCTTGCAATGCCATATTAAAGCTAGGATAATTGTATATGTTCAACGGTCCTTCAGTATAGAATGGTCTATTACAGCCCGGACAACCCTGAGTCAAAACAGACTCTAGCAACATTCTTTCTTCTACCCTCTTTTTAAAAACTATCTTACCACGCTCTAGTGTGACATATTCTTCTAGATCTAGGTTTTTGTTTACGAGATAAGCAAGCACTTGCATCTTTCTATAATAGTTTTTTGAGGGTACAACTCGGTAGTGTTTATCATAACTAACCAATGGGAACAGGGCTATGTTTGCCCCTATATCGACAAATGTCTCAAAAAGCATTAAGACTTCGTCTTCTCTCTCTCCTAAGCCGACTATTATGTGGACAAATACTTTCCTCTTACCAAACACTTCTATTGCCCGTTCTATAAAGTCTACATAGTCAGCCCATCTAAAGGGCTTCTTTAACTTTTCAAACAATTTTTTCGAAACAACGTCTAGTCCTATGCCTAGGTAGTCGACCCTGTTCCTCCTAAGCTCCTTGAGAACGGGAGTACTAACTGGATTAATGGCTACTGAAATCGGAAGCCCGAAATTTTTTAGGCTTTTCACTATTAAGAGAATCTCCTTTTCAAACCCCCTTTTGAACACCGACTGAACACAAATTCTGGAAAAGTTGTTTTTTACAACATCTTTTTTCTCTAAAAGCTCCGACAAGCCTATAACAGGCCAGGTTATTCTGCCCAACTTCTCTGCACAATACTTGTTTATGTGTGATTGTGCACAAAATGTACATCGAGCAAGACATCCTTTCTCAGAAAACTGTAGAAGATAAAATGTTGAAGGTCGAGATACCATTCGGGTTTCTAAGTTTTTCAACAGATCCAAGGATCCTATGGATATTCTTAGTAGCATTTCTAGGGGATATAGAACTATAGAGAATAATATATTTATGCGGCTATATGTGAATTTGAGAGATGTCGATTGAGGAAAAGTTGCGTGAAACTTCAGAAATACTTCTTAGGTCTGAAAATAGGCGAAATATTCTAAGAGAGATTGTAAAGGAAAAAGTCATTTCTACGTCAGAGCTTGCCGCACGGACTGGCTTAACTAGACAGGCTATCCTAAAGTTCTTAAAGGAACTCGAAGAAGCAGGACTGGTTAATATCAAAAAGAACCAGAAGCCTTGGATTGTAGTATCTACGCCTCTTGCTGAAGAAGTCTTGTTTGAAATACCTATGCCCCGCAGGGTTCCGAAAAAGTATCCCTGTAGATGGCTTGAGTTTCCACAATGTTTGGTTAGAGATGATAAACTGAAGCTTACGATAATATGGGGTTCGCGAGGATACACGGTTGCAAAGATACATGACGCTATTGGTGTCCCCGAGCTGGTGTTGTCTTTGACCAAGTGGTTTCTGTCAAATGGTGGCGATATCAAGAACATAGAGATAGTCTCGGCGATCGATAACGTCTTGTTGAGAAAACCCGAGATATTGGAGGAAAATATTCTCCTTATAGGTTCTGGTGTCGTAAATATAGTTAGCGGAAAACTTATGGAGGCGCTCTTTCCGCCGATACGTTTTGAGCCGCCTTCAGGAAGAGAAATCTACTCTACGTATACAAATACGTTTTATTCGGCAAGCCATCCTGTTTACAGCAAGGCGGGCCTGATAGGTCTTTTTCCCAACCCGTGGAATCCCGAGAAAGTAGCTGTAGTTGTTGCGGGAATATTCAAGACAGGGACAGTGGCTGGAATACGACTCTTGAGAAAACATGTCGAAAATACTATTAGGATAACAGATCATCCCCAAGGCAACATACCTGTTAGAATTTTAAGGTCGACAAGCGAGGGTGAAGACGACGGATTTTTCGAATAAGGATTCGGTGAAGGGTTTATGTGGCGTTTGATAGTCGATGGTCCAAGGAACGCCGCTTGGAACATGGCTTTAGATGAGGCTATCTTGGAGGCTAGAATTCAGGGTGTTGTCCCTAACACGCTGAGGATCTATGTTTTTTCTCCCAGCGCGGTCTCGATAGGGTATTTTCAAAAAATAAAAGAGAGTGTAGTTTTTAAAAGAATAAGAGATTATGGATATGATATTGTTCGGCGTCCGACGGGTGGTGGATCAGTCTTTCACGACGAGTTTGGAGAAATAACGTATTCTGTTATAGCTGACGAGAAGACTGTTGGATTTGACTTGGTAGAGAGCTACCAGTATATTTGTCGTGGACTGATAGAGACTTTGAAGATTTTTGGTATTGAGGCTAATTTTAAGCCTATAAACGATGTGATTGTTAATGGCAGAAAAATATCTGGCAATGCCCAGTTGAGGAGAAAAGGCATTGTATTACAGCACGGTACACTGATGTACAATACTCGTCTCGAACTTCTTCGAGCATTTCTTAGAGTGCCTAAAGTCAAGCAAGAAATTAAATCCGCTGCTAGGAGCACTGGTGTAACCACTATTTCGAGGGAACTAGGTCGTGTTGTTTCTTTAAGGGAAGTATTGAATGCACTAATCATGGGGTTTGAAAAGACTTTTGGAGAGATGGATGGAGAAAGCTATACTCCGCTTGAGATAGAGCTGGCCTTTAGGCTTTTTAGGGATAAATATTCTAGTGAAAAATGGTTGTTTAAGAGATGATTGTTGTAGAATGGTATAGGGAAAATTCTCGCTTTATTAAAATTGAGCTTTACATTAGAGATTGTGTTGTAGAAGATATTGTGTTTTCAGGCGATTTTTTCGAGGAGCCAGAGGGATTAATAGAGAGTATTGAAAAGAGTGTAAGGGGCTTGCAGCTTAGTGATGCAATTAAGGTTCTGGGGTCTCTGGATGTGTATGGGAGAATAATAGGAGTTGACTGGAGAGATGTTTATGAGAAATTGTGTTCTATGCTAAGAGAGGTGTATGGTGAATGTATAAAAGAATAGATAATTAATGTTTTTTGCTACATAACTGTTTTTAGAAAAGACTCTCTTTGATAAATGAATGATATGACAGGTAAATTCACGGTAGCAATTATAGGTGGCGGACCCGCTGGAATGACAGCAGCTTCTCGAATTAAAAGGCTTAAACTGGATACTCGAGTAATTGTTTTTGAGAAAAGCCGATTTGTTAGCTATGCTGCATGCGGGATACCTTATTATATTGGTGGATACGTGGATGATTTGAATAAGTTAATACATTATACGGCAAGCTTTTTCAGAGAAAAACGTGGCATAGAAGTTTATACAGAAACTGAGGTTATAGAAATAGACGACGGTGTTCTAAAGGCAAAGGACAAGAATGGAGAAAGTATGAGTGTTAAGTGGGATTTTCTTGTTCTTGCTACTGGCGCTAAGCCTAGAATACCTCCTATAGACGGAGTTGATCTGGATGGTGTACTCACGCTCAGAGTGCTGGAAGATGCGGAGAAAGCTCGTAAATACGTTTCTAAGGCCGAAAAAATAGCTGTTATAGGAGGAGGATATATAGGCCTCGAAGTTGCTGAAAACCTTGTTCGGCTAGGTAAAAAAGTGACATTATTTGAAATGCTTCCACATGTTATGCCAACATTGGACCATGACGTAGCTGAATACGTTGAATCTGAGCTAAAAAATAACGGAATCGATGTGAAGACTGGCGAGAAAGTTGTTGAGTTCGTTGGAAGTGAGAAAGTTGAGAAGATTGTTACAGAAAAAGGCGAGTATAATGTTGACCTGGTTTTCTTGGCTGTAGGTGTGAAACCGGACACCGCTTTGGCGGACATGTTGGGACTGGAAAAAGGTGTTGCTGGAGCTGTGAAGATAGATAAAAGGCTTAAGACAAGCAAGGAAAGAGTGTACGCTGCTGGCGATGTTGCCGAGACAATTAATATAGTTACTGGGAAGCCTGACTGGATTCCGCTGGCCACTACCGCCAATAAGATGGGATATGTTGCTGGCTCTAATATTGCTGGGAAGCCTATGGAGTTCCCAGGTGTTGTTGGAACGGCAATCACTAAGGTTTTTGAACTAGGAATTGCTCGTACTGGTCTCACTGAGGAACAGGCTAAGGAAAACGGCTTTGAACCTATTTCCGCGTTCGTGACAACAAAAACCAGGCCTGGATATTATCCAGGTGGCAAAACTATACGTGTAAAAGTGATTGCAGACAGAAATTCAGGTAAACTCTTGGGAGCCCAAGTATTGGGTATCGAGAATGTATTGGCCAGGATAAATGCCTTTGCCTCTCTACTCTTCAAGCAGGGAACAGTTTATGACCTCTTCTTCGACGATCTAGCTTACGCTCCACCTTTCAGCACAGTTTGGGACCCATTAGTAATAGCTGCAAGGATATTAATGAGAAAACTCTAACTCTTTGTTTCTGGCTTTCTTTCCTTTTCCTTCTTAAGAACTAAAAACAGATTCAGTCCAACAAAGAGAGATATTAGCCCAGTTATCGAAAATATCATCCCACCTAGACTCAAAAAGGCCAATATGTTCCAGTTGATTAAAGAATAGTAAATTGTAACGAAGACCGTAGTATTACAATGACTACATTCTGGCTCTATAACTGCATATTTAGGAATACCGTCTAAAACAACAGTGCCTTTTGCTATTCCTTTTAGATTTTCTATGTATTTTCCTCCTATATAGGAGCCGTCCTTGTCGTAGAAAGCTATTTTTATGTCTATATCCTCATTTACAGGATTGGATGTGCTATTTAACAAATAATAGATCCTTTCTGAAACACCATTTTCAAAGTCTATTCTTAACGGCTGACCAGGAATTTCTAATATTCCAGATATCTTGTATCGCGGTGAAGAATAAAATAGTGAAGAAAAAGAAAGAAGTATTCCCAGAATTGTTAAAATAAAGCCCAAAATAAGTAGTATTTTTGACCTTTTGTACAGCTCTTTTTTCTTATACATATAGCCAACACTTAACGAAATGATTCTTTTCAACTTCTACCTCTGGAGGTTCTTCTTTTTTGCACCTCTCTGTAGCAAATGGACATCTCGGCGCATATCTGCATCCAGGCGGCGGGTTAATCAAGCTTGGAGGCTCGCCAGGCGGCACTTCTCTGAATCTTTTCCTATTCTCTGGATCAGGATCTGGGATGGCCTCTAATAGAGCCTTTGTATATGGATGCAGTGGGTTCTTTAACAGCTGCTTAGTTGGAGCTCTCTCTACTATATGTCCTGCATACATTATGAAAATCCATTCACTAAAGTATCTAGTCGTGGAAAGGTCGTGCGTAATATAGATGAAGCTAATGTTTCTTTTCTCCTGCATTTCCCTTAGTAGTGTTAGGATCTCGATTCTAACTGAAGCATCTAGCATTGAAACAGGCTCATCGGCTATGACTAGGCTTGGTCTAAGTATCAGAGCTCTCGCAATAGCTACTCTCTGTAACTGTCCACCACTCAACATATGAGGATATTTTGGTGCAAAGTCTTCAACAGGCGTTAACCTAACCTCTTCGAGAGCCTTATATATTCTCTCCCTTCTTTCCTCCTTTGATTTTATCTTGTGTACAATGAGGGGCTCCTCGAGAATACGATAAATTGACATGAACGATGGCATTGCGCCAAAAGGATCTTGCTGTACTAGTGCCGTTTCACGGCGATACCACATGAGATCTTGCTTAGAGTTTATATGTGTAACATCTTTTCCCTTAAATATGATCTGACCACCAGTTGGCTCATACAGCCTTAGTATAGTCTTACCTAGGGTAGTTTTTCCACTTCCAGACTCTCCTACTAGTGAGACAGCTTCGCCTGGTTTTATTTCGAAAGTTACTCCGTCTACCGCTTTAAGCCACATTGCTGATGCAAATAAGCCCTTTCTTACCTCAAACCATTTTTTCAGGTTTTTTACCTTTAAAACATAGTTATTCTCGGACATTTCTTTCACCTCTTACCTTCAGCATACAACCAACACTTAACATAATGTCCGGGACGAATCTCATGTCTAGGAGGTTCTTCTTTAGTACATTTCTCATACGCAAATGGGCAACGTGGATGGAATCTACATCCAGGCGGCGGGTTAATCAAGCTTGGTGGTGCTCCTGGTATATATTCTAACTTTTTATCTGACCTTAGTGTTGGAACACTTGCCATCAACTTCTCAGAGTAGGGATGCCTTGGATTAGTGTAAAATTCATCGGCATCTGCTATTTCTACTATTTCACCAGCATACATTACTGCAATCTTGTCTGCTAACTCGCTACTGAGCGCGATATCGTGTGTGATAAATATGTAGCTAAGTCCCATCTCTTTCTTTATCCTCTTCAGTAAATTCATGATGTTTGCTTGAGTTATAACGTCTAGTGCCGATGTTGGCTCGTCCAGGATAATCACTTTGGGGTTTGTTACAAGTGCCATTGCTATAACCGCTCTTTGCTTCATTCCACCGCTTAGCTCAAATGGATAACGATCTGCGAAACTTTCATGTATCCCAACCATTCTGAGAGCTTTTCTTGCCTCGCTAAGTGCCTCTTCCTTCGTCATACCCATATGTATCATTAGAGGCTCAGCGATCTGAAATCCGACTTTTAGAACAGGGTTTAGTGAGTTTTGTGCTGCTTGAAAGACCATGGAGATTTGTCTCCATCTTACTTGTTTTCTAAATTCATTCTCATTAAGTTCCATTATGTTTTTTCCGTCAAGTATTATTTCGCCCTTGTAGGTGTGAACATTCCTCGGTAATAGCCTTATAATCGCTTTAGCCATCGAGCTCTTTCCACAACCCGACTCTCCGACTATAGCTATTGTTTCTCCTTTCTTGAGTTCAAAGTTAACGTTGTCAACGGCCTTTACCACACCTTTTCTAGTTGAATAGTAGAGGTAGAGATTTCTAACACTTAAAATTGTAGATACCAATCATGCCACCTCTCTCACATTTCTCTTAATCTCGGATTGACTATCTTATCGAGTGCAAAGCCGAGGAAAGCAAACGCAAGAGCTGTAAGTATAAGGAAGAACGAGGGTTCTAGCACCCAATAGAAGTAGCCCTTGTAGAGAGCTCCGTTAGTTTGCGCGTCATTGATTATCTTACCCCACGTTGGAAGATACGGGTCACCTAGACCTAAGAACGATAAAGCTGCTTCTAGGAAAACATATCCTGGCACAGCTGAGATCAATCCTGGCACTAATGGCGGAAGAATCTTAGGTATAAGATATAGAAATATTATTCTAGTATTAGAAGCTCCATAGGCCTTTGCCGCTTCGACATACGGATATTCCTTAATCTGCATAACCAATGCTCGGGTACTTTTTACTCCACCACCAAATATACTTAGCACAATAACGACAGCTAAGAGAACCCATATATCTATCTTATAGAAAGCGGATATCATTATTAAAAATGGGAGAAAGGGTAAGATCATGTATATCTCTGTAATTCTCTGTATGACTGAATCGACAATTCCCCCATACCAGCCGCTGATCGTAGCTATGATAAGTTGTAGTATTGATGTAACAAGTGATGCTGTTAGACCAAAAGCAAGCGCTACAGGTGTGCCCCATAGTAGCGCTATCTCCAAAGGTCTTCTCAGATGGTCTGTTCCAGCTATGCCATAGACATTCCCATAAACCACCATTCTTAAGTCTACATCATCTTTTTTGTCAAAAACCGTTGCATCAATTATTAACTTATATGTGCCTTTCTCTACTTCAACATCCCCCGTAGCGAGACCCTCATTATATTTACCGAAGAGAAGTTCTACAGTAGTTACCGTTTCTCCAGGCTCTACACCAGTTTTCTCAACCACATATGAAGAAAGAGTATTGAAAACTTGTTCGTTG
Source organism: uncultured Thermofilaceae archaeon (assembly GCA_964546235.1). Lineage (GTDB taxonomy): Archaea > Thermoproteota > Thermoprotei > Thermofilales > Thermofilaceae > JALVKT01. The sequence continues at coordinate 10,308 of CAZJJA010000030.1, forward strand.
ATACTTAGGTAGAATCTATCATCTCCACTTCTAAGAGTATAGTCTATAAGCTTTATCTCTGTTCCATCCGGTCTTTTCCAATAGATTTTAAGTAACGGTCTGTTGCCTTTTGGATTAAACTTAGCATCAAAAAAGAGATTAAGCTCACTCGGGAAATCGTCGTACTTGTAGTTAAATGTAAGCTCAATATGTATTTTCTTGAAATCTGTACCCACTATAGGCGTGACAGCCTTTATTACCCCGAACCGCTTTTCACGAGAATCAACTTTGATTGTTCTTGAAAGCTTTTTACCAGCAAATATTTCTATCCATTCTGGTGCAGCATTTCTGGGGTTTTCAAGCCATATTCCTCCTTCTCCTCTCCAGAGTCTAATTGCCTCATCAGCCGGAAGAGTGATGACTGTGTAAATAGAAAGGCCAACAAGTAATATAATTAATACTATGCCTAGTAGTCCGGACTTATATGAAACTAGTTCTCTTAAAATACCCTTTAAACTATACTCCATTCCAACTTCACTCATTCACCTCACCCCATTTGTATCCTTATCCTCGGATCAATGAATCCGTACACTAGATCTAAAATGTAAACCGTAGCTGCTAATAGATAGGCATAGATTACCGTGACACCCACGATAACAGGTGTATCAAAGGACTGGATTGCTTGCCATGTAACTAGTCCGAGACCTGGCCAGTTAAAAACTGTTTCTGTTATTATAGCGCCTCCCCATGAGCCTATAAGGCCTAGAGCAAAGTTTGTGACAATGGGTGGGAGAGATGGCCTGAGAATATATCTCCTTTCGATTAGACGTGGTGGTAGACCCTTTGCTTTTGCGGCTTCAACATAATCTTCAGTCGAGAATATTAGAAAGAACGTCCTGCTACTGTATACTCCTAGGAAAAAGCTTGCTATAATCCATGATGCTAGCGGAAGTATCATGTGTTTCATCACGCTTAATGCATATTGGACTGGATCCTCAGGCGGAGGTACGTCGACAAATCCTCCAGCGGGAAGCACATGAAGCCATGAATAGAATATCAGAATTAGAAATATTCCGTAGAACCATCCAGGTATGGTTGATGTAGGTGCAAGTGCTATTACAAGCTTGTCAAAGAAGCTACCATAGTGTCGTGAAAGATATAATCCCAGAAACAGATGTAAGAAGAAGTTAATCAGCATCGCCGTAGTAAACAGCATGATTGTGGCTGGTAGCCTCTCTAGTATAATGTTTTTCACGAGCCTCGAACCACTATCGCTTGTCATTTGCAGAGCTCTACCTAGGTCTAATGTCAAAGCATCTTTAAGATAAATAAGGCTTCGTTCAAAGAATGGTCTATCTAATCCTCGCCTCTTAATCTCCGCCTCGTAACGGGCCTTTATAAGTTTGTCAAGCTCTGATCCTGGAAGACCTTTATATTGGGGATCTCTCTTAATCTGTTGTGCTATAGATATATATAGTTCTCCCTTAACGAATTCATCGACCTTGCCGCCCATGTTCGCGACAATTATTGTAATATAGACGGCTATGACCACTACTAGAAATAGTACAACGGCCCTCTTTATAGCAAATTTTAGTAGACGCTTTGGCAACATCAATATTCCCCAAATTGTCGCAATCGAATATAAAAAGGTTTTACACTATTTAATTATTTTCTCAACCAACTTATAGTCAGGACAAAGAATACACAATTGCTCGGGATTTATATCAAAAAAATTCAAAAAAATATTATTTAAATTGAAAAAATTTTGTTTCACTCCTTAGAGGTTTTTGGTTTTCTTAGAGCTAGTATGATAGCTACGATTGCCAGTATAATGCCTATAATTCCGACAATCATTGCTGTATTGACGTTGCCCTGTACTGCTGCAATGCTGCTCTCAAGTTCACTTACCTTTGTGTTTAACGTATTGATTCCGCTTTCTAGAGATCCTAACTTAGCTTCTACATTGCTCTGCACTCCTGCAATTAGTGTCTGGAAGTATGCTATCTGTGGAATTACTGTGAACGGCTGTTCCGCCTGTCCAGGCATGGCTACGTCCTTGCTCAGTACAATTGCTAATAGCTTGTATGTTCCTGGTGTGAGCTTTCCTGTATCGTCTGAGCTAAACTTTACTTTCCAGACTCCTTCGCCTGCAACCTCAGCCTCTCCCTTAGCGAGTACATTGCCTGCTGAGTCTAGAAGTAGGTATTTGACAAACTCAATTCTGTTGTTTGCATATGGCTTGCCTTTGTATGTGACCTTGACTGTGAATTCAGCATCTAGACCTGGTACGACGTTCTCAGGTGCTTCTATTGCTACCTCTGGTATTGGTGGTGAAGCTAGAAATGCCCACTTGTCAGCTGGGTCTGGGTGTTCTCTCCAAGCCCTTAAGATGGCCTGGTGTGCGTTAAAGTCTACCTTGTCTAAGTAGAATGGTCCGTCTGCTACCCAGAAGTGTCCATGTTCGTTATACCAGTTCTTTAGTGCCTGGTATCTTGCTTTCATTTCATCTACAGTAATGAACTTTCCTAGGAATCCTTTGAATGGTATGTAGCCTTCTGCTAAAGCCTCATCTAGCATGTTACTGAGTACTTCTAGGCTTGGTCCACCTATGTAGTTCATCCATTCTACTTTCATTGCATCTGCCTTGTCTGCACTAAACGCTAGTAGTCCTTTCTCTTCAGCCTTTATACCGATTGCGAGTGCATGAGCTGGTATACTTGGGAAGCCCGCAGCAAAGTTTACTATAAACTCTGCCTCTGGATGCGTGTAATTGATATAGTATTCTATGATTAATGGATCTTCGCTCACTATCTTCTCTGCTATCCACTGCTGTCTCCACTCCTCGAAGGGCGCTACGCTTGCCTCGTCATAGAGTGGGCTGTTGGGATCTGCCCTAGCAAATGTAAGTGCCCATCCAATCAACCAGTCAGCAAGTGACATTGTTGTACCATCGTGGAACTTGAACTTGCCTATTACATTACCATAGTTAACTACTACCTTTACTTCTGCGGTCTTTACTCCAGCCTCACCCGCTGTTACTACCTTGTCGTTTGTTGCATCATATGCATACCATGCATCTGCTGGTACCTCTACTTTGTCTACAAATTCTA
>CAZJJA010000031.1:0-13369 GCA_964546235.1 uncultured Thermofilaceae archaeon
ATATGGCACCGAGTCCTATTGGTCCAGCACCCCAAACGACCACATAGGAGCCTGGCTTGAATCCACCAGCCCTGTTGAACATTGCGTGATAAGCCACTGAAGTTGGTTCTACAAGGCTTCCAGCCTCAAAAGCCTTCTCCTCACTGCCGTATCTCTCTAATAGGCTGTCTATCTTCCACACATATTTTTCCTTCACAACGACATAGTCTGCCATAGCTCCGTCATGTGTAAAGCCTAGCTCTCCGAACTCGAGGTTTGCGGGGTCGTTTAGTAGTATACAATGGTTGAGGTATCCAGACCTGCAAGCGTCACATTCTCCGCACCAGAACATCTCCTCGCTTGTCACCATGTCTCCGGGCTTTACCCATTTGACGTTTGACCCGACTTTTTCGACTATTCCGCTGAACTCGTGACCGATTACTACGGGAAACTTTGTAAGACCTGGATAGATTATATAACCGTCCTCATCTGTCTCGAGGAAGTGTACATCGCTTCCACAAATACCTACAGCCTTTACCCTAATGAGAACCTCGTCAGGTTTGGGCTCGGGTATTGGATAATCTGTCCTGTAGACGAGTTTGGGGTTTCTCCAAACCTTGTTTCCTTCTCTTACTTTTCTGGTCTTAAGCTCTTCCTGCGTGATCTTGTATCCGGGACGGGGGGCAAACTCCGCGTCCACAATAGCGGCTCTCATTGTTGCCAATTTTTTCCACCGTGAAATGCCTTCCATATTACGCTTATAAGGGTTATGAGAAAATTATAAATAATTTCAGTATGAAATTAAAGGAAAACATAGACTCTATAGAACTATATAGTTTATAGTTTATTACTAAGACATATTGTTAACTAACGTCCGGTATTAAACATTTATTTCGTCCACTCTAATCTACATGAGAACATGAAACCCTTCAAGCTCTCCATGGTAGTAGCACCCCCAGAAGCAAAGTTTGAGGCAGTTGTCCGCGAAACACTCGATGACGCGCTGAAAATTCTTGTCGAAACAGGTTTCGACGGAGTAGAACTATCAATACTCGATCCCAAGAAACACCAGGGAATAGAGAAAAAAGTCAGTGAATACGGGCTAGAAGTCCCAGCCCTGAGCACGGGTCTCAACTATCTTCACTACAAGCTGAGTCTGACAAGCCCGGACCCCACACTCAGAGAAAAAGCTATCGAGAGACTCACGGAAATTGCCGAACTCGGACATAGACTGGGAGGAGCTGGAGTAATCATTGGTCTGATGAGAGGACGTCTTGAAAATGGTGTAAAACCGCAAGATGCCTATAGCCTTCTGGTCGAAAATCTCAAAAAAGTCTGCAGAAACGCTGCCGAGTACGGTGTAGACGTATTCTTCGAGCCACTAAACAGGTACGAGACCCAGATAATAAACACAGTCAGCGAGGGGCTCAAGTTGTTAGAAGATGTCAACGAGGAAAACCTCTACCTCCTACTTGACACATTCCACATGAACATCGAGGAAAAAGTAATAGAAGACTCCATACGCATGGCCAACGGAAAAATAGGACACTTCCACGTCGCAGACAGCAACAGGCTGGCCCCAGGAATGGGACATATAGACTTTGCCAGCATACTCCACGCTCTGAAAGACGCTGGATACAACAAGTACCTCTCAGCCGAGATAATCGTCAAGCCAGACCTAGAAACAGCCGCCAAAGTCACTATGAATACTCTTAAGCTTGCCATGGTGGAGCTAGAGGAAGAAAATGATTAAAATAATATTCCTTGGAACGGCGGGAAGCACATTCTACAGAGACAACACCACCCCCTGCATACTGGTAAACAACTTTCTTTTTGACTGCCCAGCAGAATGCCCTATGATTCTCTCAGCAAAACATCTCCTTGACGAAGTCGAGGCAATATTCATAACACACCAGCACGCCGATCACATACTCGGAGTATTCCCACTAGCATGGCACGCGTGGCTAGCCCTCTGGAAGAAAAAGATAAAGATCTATGGTCCCCCGGGAATCGAAGAATACATCGTGAAAATCTTACAGGTAATACACCCACAAAAACACGGACAAATGCTGGAAAAACTAGAAATCACAGAGATAGACGACGGAGACAAGGTTGGAGCCATAAAGGCTGTCAAAACAAAACATACCGTACCTACCCTAGCATACAGGCTCGAAATTAACGGAGCCTCCTTCTGCTACACAGGCGATACATCCCCCAGCAAACACCTCGTCGATAATCTAAGGCCATGCGACTTCCTGGTCCATGAAGCCACCTATCCACCTGGCATGGAAGATAAAGCCATAGAAGACGGACATTCAACACCCATACAAGCCGCAAAAACAGCACTAGAAGTAGATGCAAAGATACTAGCTCTAGTCCATATACCAGTTGCACGCCTCGGACCCAGTATAGTTAAGGAGTACCTCGCTGCTGCCAAGAAGATATTCCCAGAAACTATTATACCCAAGCCTGGAGAAACCTATATTGTAACATAATGGATGTATTGATAAGAAAAGCTGAGAAAGGAGACATCCTCTATATACAGGAAATCGAAGAACAAGCTTTCGGAAAAGAAGCTTATCCACTAGCACTGATGATATACCTCTACGAACACTGTGGCAACTACTTCCTTGTCGCAGAAGTGGAAAAACAGATAGCAGGATATATAGTCGCATGCCCAGAGAAAAACGACAGATTACATATTTACAGCATAGCAGTCAAAAAACATTTCCGCAAAAAAGGCATAGGAGAAAAACTCCTTAAAAAGCTAGTAGAACTTGCCAATAAACATGGGCTAAAAGAAGTATTCCTAGAAGTAAACGTAGAAAATATGCCTGCTATAAAGCTCTATGAGAAACTAGGATTCAAACAAACAAAAAGAATAAAAAAGTATTACAGCAACGGGAAAGACGCATTCATATACATCCTAGACCTCTAGTAGCTCTTAGCAACATACACGATCTGCCTAGCAGGTCTCCCACACCAAGCACACTTCCCATAGTCTCCCTCCTTGAACCCCAATGGCGTACCACGAACCTTGCCCCCGTCAGTAGCCTCCTTCAGGTCCTCGGCACACTCCTCACGCCCACAGAATGGCATCTTAACCATTTTCCTTTCACGAAGAGCCTTCTCCACCTCCTCTCTAGTCTTAGCCTCCACAATATTCTCCTCGAAAAACCTCTTCGCCCTCTCCTTCAACGTCTCGAGAATCTCAACCTCAAGCTCCCTTACCCGCTCCAACAGCCTTGAATCCTCGATCCTTTCCCTCTTCCTGAGATCTCTCCTAAACACGGTCACGAAGCCCTGAGACACCTCCTTCTTCCCAATCTCGACCCTAACAGGTACACCCTTAAGCTCCCAGTCGTTGAACTTCCAACCAGGAGTTCTCTCCTCCCTATTGTCGATGAAAACCCTATATCCAGCTTTAGCCAGAACCTCCCTCACCCAGCCAGCCTTCTCCATCACCGCCGCCTTGTCCTCTTCCTTGTAATAGATCGGGATTATGACAACCTGTATAGGAGCCACAGAAAACGGTAAAACTAGACCCTTATCATCCCCATGAACCGCAATAAGCGCTGCAGCAATTCTCCAAATACCAGGACCATAGCATGTCTGCCAAACATACTTCTGCTCACCATCCCGGTCCACAAATTTCACATCAAAAGCCTTCGCAAATCTCTGTCCCAGATCATGCGTCGAAGAAATCTGAAGAACTCTACCATCAGGCATAAGAGTGTCCGCCGCATACGTGTCCTCGGCACCCATAAACTTGTCCCAATGAGGACGCTTCAAAAACAAAAACGGAATGCCCAGCTTCTCCCAGATAACCCTGCGAGAATTTTCCATATCCTCTTCAATCTGCCTCAAAGCATCTTCATGCGTAGCAAAAGCGTCATGAGCCTCAATCCACAAAAACTCCCTACCCCTAATAAGCGGCCTAGTATTCTTCTCATACCTATAAACACTGACACTCTGGTAAAGCTTCAACGGCAGATCGCGCCAACTCTGAATCCAGTAAGAATACATATAATAGAATGCGGTCTCAGAGGTCGGCCTAAGAGCAAGCCTACGCTCAAGCTTCTCGTCCCCAGCCTCCGTCACCCAGAAAACCTCAGGCTTAAACCCCTCAACATGCTCCTTCTCACGCTCAAAGTTCTCTTCAGGAATCACCAAAGGAAACAACACAGGCTCATGACCCGTCCTCTCCAACTCTTCCTCAAAAAACCTGTAAATCGCCTTAATAATCCGCATAATCCAAGGTCTATGAACAATAAAACCCTGCACATTATATCTCAAGTCAACTAAGTCAGCCTTCAACAAAACCTGCGAATACCATTCAGAAAAATTCTCACTCTTCTTGACCGTAATTCCCAGCTCAGACATACCATACCCATTAAAACAAGCCTCTTTATAAAAATAAGCACACCTAAATAAAAACACAGAAAAGAAAACCCTTAAAAACACAAAACAATCTATTAATATTGATCCTCTCCCAAGCCCCGGTAGCTCAGTCCGGTTAGAGCACCGCCTTGGTACCAGGCGTACACCTAGCCCTGACAAAGAGGCGGGGGTCCCGGGTTCGAATCCCGGCCGGGGCTCCATTTATAATAAGCGTTTTAAACACAGATTATATTGCACACACTAGAAAATAGAGGGTAATTGTTTGACTATGGACCTGTTTCTGTCTGTATATTTTGGACGATTTCGTTAAATAGATCGGACGAAGCATGCGCTTTGATTGTTATGTTATATGTGGTCTGAGGTATTGTTATTTTTATAAGGAATGATATCCTGTGGGTTTCTTCTATAAGTTGCTGGCCCATTTTTGGCACCAGCCTTTATTGATATTTCAAATTGTTTAATAGGTGACTATTTAATTAATTTTTATTTTCGGTATTATATTATTTGTTTTTTATGGGAACTTATATGGAATTAAAAAAATAAACTTATAACTAAGTTTTACATTTATTTATCGGAATAAAAAGTTAAGAGAAAAAGAGGTGGTTGTTTTGCCAATTTTTGACTGGGGTACATATAATGGTAGAGCTACACTTAAGGTTGCAGAACTCTTGGGTACTAGATTAACAGAGATCCCTCCTAGGATATTCATGCGTAGGATCGACGAGGAGTATTTCAGGGATTATAGTGAAAGAGCTAAACATTTCACTACAATTACTGCTCATGCTCCGTATTACTCGCTACTTTCCTATGAGAGAGATGTTGTAGAGAAGAGTATTAGGGCTATAAGGAATGCTGTCGGCTTGAGTGTGATCGCTGGTGCGGAGGTCTTCAACATGCATATTGGAGTGAAGGTTCACCGGGACGAGAGAGATATTGAGGCCGTCGCAGATGCCGTGAAGCGAATTATGGAGGGTTATGAGGACAAGATCTACTTTTCTCTAGAGACCAGCTATGCGCCTTGGATGGTTGGTAGCTTCGAGGAGATTCGAGCTATCATCGAGATGATCGGGAGTGATAAGGTTATTGTTTCTCCACAGCTGGAGAACGTATTCATGTACGAGACTGCACTGCATAGTCATGGCAAGTTTGAAGAGGCTAACAAGAAGGCTACTAAGGAGTTCTGGCTAGGTGTTCTGAAGAAGACACTAGAGCTAAGTAAGGGCTATTTCAGCTTGAGGTTTGCACAGATTACTGGTATCTTTATAGGAAACAAGCTATTGAAAAAGAGAGTTCCGCTAGGCAAAGGTTATCCTGATGTAGGTCCTTTGGCGGATGCCTTGGCGGAGTTCATGGTCAAGGAAATCTATGAGAAGAACCTTCCGCTTGAGATACACCTGATCTATACCGGTCCTCCCGAGACGAAATTCAGGGACACTATAGCGCTTTATTCTGAAATAATGCAAAGAGTTTTCTCATATCTTCACTAAAAAAGGTTAACTTTTTTCTAATACTTACTAATTTGTGAATATAGTGTTTATCGATGCCTCGTAGGCTTGACCAGCGCCCTCGCAGTTACCAGTTGGAAGCCGCTGAATACGCTTATAAGAAGGAGCGTTGTGTTTGCGTCTTGCCGACTGGGACTGGGAAGACTCTTATAGGGTTGTTATGGGCTTCTAGACTACTCGAAGAGGGTAAAGCTTCTAAGGTTTTAGTTTTGGAGCCTACCAGGTATCTTGTGGAGCAAGTTACCAGGTATTATAGAAGGGTTGGTGGGCTGGAAGTTTCGGGGATTCATGGTGGTATTTCTCGGGAGAAAAGGGAGCATGGATGGAGGGCTAAGATTGTTGTTGCGACACCTGAAGTTGTTTTAAGTGATCTTGATGCTAATTCTATCGCTGGGTTTGATGCAGTTATTATTGACGAGTGTCATCATACAACTGGCCAGGATGCTTATGCTAAGCTTGCGCGTCTCCTTAGAGCTAGGTATAGGCTTGGTTTGAGCGCGTATATTCCTCGGAGTAGGGTTAGGGAGATTGAAAGGTATATTGGGAAGATTAGGCGTTGGAGTCTTAGAGATCCTCGTATAAGGAGATATGTTCCGAGTTGGATTGGCGAGATTTATGAGGCGCCTTTGAACGAAGAGGAAGAAGAAGTTTTGCATTTTCTCGAGGAGAAGTATAGGATTGTTGATAGGAGGCATAAGGGTGTTGTTAGACTGGCTATTAGGTTCTTTGTCAGAGACGGTGTCCTTGCCTTGAAGGAGAGTTTGGAACGGAGGGGTAGAATGTGGTCTTTGATCGACGGTGTGCTTGAGGAGAAGCTTATTTCTCTTAGACCTGCACACAAGCTTCCTAGCTTGAGGAGGATACTAGAGGACCATGAGGGGTTTAGTAAGGCTATCGTGTTTATAGACCGTGTTTCTCTCGCATATCTTGTTTCTGAAAAGCTCGAGGAGTGGGGTTACAGAAATGTTGTGCTGTGCGGCAGGTCTCGTAGGGAGAAGAGTGTCAAGGAGCTTTTGAGTGAGGCCTATAGCGAGGAAGTTAAGGTTGTCGTGTCTACCTCTGCTGGGGAAGAAGGTATTGATCTTCCTTCTGCAGACTTACTAGTGATTTGGTCTAATATTGTCAGTACTTTGAGGTTTATACAGAGACATGGAAGGCTTTTGCGGAAACACGGTGATAAGGTGAAGTTTGTTGCCTATATAGTGACTCCTGGAACCCTAGATGTGGATAGTCTTGTGGATGGGCTTTTTATGGCGAAGAGGGCTGGTGTGGATGTACCTATTGAGGAGGAGGTTCTTCGGGAGCTTGTAAGGAAGTCTTTTAAAGCTAGGATTTTGGAGCTTTTGGAGGATAGACCTTTGCCTTCTGAGTGGATTGCAGAGATATTAGGTATTTCTGAAAATGAGGTTAGGAGACACCTGTCTTTTCTAGCTAAGAGTGGAGAAGTCGTCTACTTTTATACTCATTTGAACAGGGTATATGTTTCTAAGGACAGCTTCAACATGGTGATGGACGATTATGCAGAATGGTTTCGTCCTAGAGTTCGAGAGTCTGTGTGCGATGTGATTATAGAAATGGGTGGGAGGAAGAGGAGGCTAAGCGGGAGGCTTGAAGAGGTTGTAAATGGGTTTAGGAGGCTTGTTAAGGAGGCTCCTGTTGAAAGGGTAACCGTTTCTGTACAGGTCTTTAATCCAGATTTGAAGGTTTTTCACTTGGTGAATGTTGTTTATAGTTTTCAGATTGACTCGGAAGAGCTGGCGGAGTATGTTTTGAGGAACGCTTTTCGTTTTGCGGAGTTTAGAGTGCTAGGTTCTTAGCGGCACTTATTTTTTAAGAAAGGGTTTACGTGATATAGCTGAGGTGTGTTGTAATGGATGAGAGTATCAGAGAGGTCATCCTAAAGCACGCTTTGGCCAACGCTGTAAAATATGGGGGTAAGGCTTCTCTCAAAGCTGTTGTCAGCAAGGTCTTGGGCGAAAACCCCGAGCTGAGAAAAAGGGCTAAAGAGGTTGTAGAGCTTACCAGACAGGTTATCGAGGAAGTTAACTCCCTAAGTCTCGAAGATCAAATTAAAAAGCTCGAACAGATATGGCCCGAGGCGCTTGTCGAAAAGAAGAAGGAAGAGGAAAAGAAGCTTCCACCGCTACCCAACGCAGACAAGTACAAGGAGATCGTTACCAGATTTGCGCCTAACCCCGACTTTATCTTACACCTTGGGAGCGCTCGACCGGCTATTCTAAGCTACTATTACGCTAAGGTGATGTACAAGGGTAGGTTTATACTAAGGTTCGAGGACACAGATCCCAAAACAAAGAGGCCTATACTTGAGGCGTACGACATTATAAGAGATGATCTAAGGTGGTTGAAGGTAAAGTGGGATGAAGAGTACATACAGAGCAAGAGAATGGAGATATACTATGACCACGCTAGAAAGCTCATCGAGATGGGTAAGGCATACATGTGCACGCATTCTAGGGAAGAGATAAAGTACTATAGGGACAAGGGGCTCGAGGATCCGTGTAGCAAGCTGCCTCCAGAAGAGCACTTGGAACGCTGGGAGAAGATGCTTTCTGGAGAATATGGTGAGGGCGAGGCTGTTCTTAGGATTAAAACTGACCCTGCTCACCCCAACCCTTCTGTTAGGGACTGGATAGCTTTCAGGATTATCGATACTCGCAAATACCCCCATCCCCTGGTGGGTGATAAGTATTTTGCCTGGCCTACATACAACTTTGCCTGTGCAGTAGACGACCACCTGATGGGTGTGACACACATTTTGAGGGGTAAGGAGCATGCGGTCAATACTCTGAAACAACGCTACATTTACGAGTATTTTGGCTGGAAGATGCCTGAGACCATACACTTTGGCAGGCTTAATCTCGAGGGGATGATTCTTAGTAAGTCTGTTATCCGGAGAGGACTGGAAGAGGGGCTCTATACGGACTGGAGCGACATCAGGTTAGGGACGCTACAAGCTCTGAGAAGGAGGGGTATTCTTCCCGAGGCTATATGGGATCTGATAATGGAGGTGGGTGTAAAGCCTTCGACCGCTACCGTTAGTGTTGACAAGCTTCATGCGCTGAACAGGAAGTATCTTGAACCTAGGGCTAACAGATATATGTTTGTTCCCGAACCCTATGTCGAGGCAAGACTGGAGAAAGCGCCGAGCCCCGTGAGAGCTGAAATAATGTATCATCCCTCTTTCCCCGAAAGGGGTAAAAGAGTTATAGAGCTGTCTACTCCAAAGCTTTTCGTTAACTTAAATGATGTAAAGGGATTAGAAGAAGTGAGGCTTATTGGTTTAGGCAACTTCAAAGTAACTAACAGAGAACCCCTGGTTTTAGAATACTTGAATAATAGCTTGGATTATGCTAAGGAAAAGAAGCTCCAGATAATACAGTGGGCGCCAGTCGAGGACAATTTTGAGGTTAAGGTTCTTAAGGCAGAAAAGATGGAGATCGTGGAAATTAGGGGAGTTGCTGAGCCTGAAGTTTCGAAGCTGGAAAAAGGAACACAAGTCCAGTTTCTCAGGTTTGGCTTTGTGAAAGCGGAGGATAAAGGACTATTTATATTCACACACGACTAGCCTTCCTTGCCTAGCGCCCAGGGCTTCCCTTCAACAACTATTTTTTCCGGCAGCTTGTCTTTGATCTTTTTGAGAAACTCTAAGTCGCTGTCTTTCTTCCTCAGCTTGTCTGGCAAAATGATAGGGATCTCGTCTTTTATTGGCCACCATCTGCCGCACTCAGGGCAATATAGTACGCCGGTTTTGACCTCGTATTTTATGCATTCCTCGCAGCCGGGGTCTTCTCCTCCTAGCTCTTCTATCTTCTTGTTCTTGAAGGCGCAGTACAGTTCACATGCAGGCTTTTTCTTGAATACAAACTCTCTTTCCTCGTATTTTACCGTCTCTACAATGTAGAGTTCTAGTGGAAAATGTTTATCGTAGGGGCAGGCTAGAAAGTCCATTAGCCTATATTTCAAACTGTCACCCTTCTCATATATGATAGCAACAATATTAACACTTCTGCATGAACTCTAAGAGCCATTCCTAACTATGATTCTATCGACCATTGAACAAAATGTTAAAAACCAAGTCTTACGCCTTTCCTATAAAAGTTTTTTACAGTTTATCAAAACAATGTTAATAAAAACGCTTTTCATAAACTTAGGCTAAAAATACATACATGTTAGACAACTAAAACGTTAAAAACATGAAATAGAGCGGCTGTACATTACCGTAAACATAATTATTGCATCTTATATCCTTATAGCAGGTGGGATGAGGTGAAAATTATTGCTGTGGCGAGAAAAGAGCTTAAAGAGGCTTTGCTTAAAGGTGGTGTTGACGAGGTTTTTACTGCGAAAGACGGCTTAGAGGCTTACAGTATTCTGAAGGAGTTACATGAAAACGAGAGTGCTGACATGATTCTCGTGGAGAAGGCTCTTGCCGATGCTATTGGTCAGAAGAAGATTGTCGAGATGAAAATGAGAAAAACTCTTCCCTTGATTGTAGTAATTGAAACTGATGTTCCGTCGCTGAGAGGATTTTAGAGGTCGCTCAGGAGCTTCTCTGCTATCACTGGAAGTAGAGTTTCTCTTATCTCTGTGATCTTAGCCTTCATTGTGCCGTTGTAGTATTCTCTTTTGTCCTTGCTTTCGAAGAAAAGTCCTCCATCGCAATCTATCTCTTCGCCTATTGCGTAGCTCTTGCCTTTAAGGCTGGGATTAGACTTTACATATGGTTCTATTATCTCTTTGACTAACGTCGTTTCTCCTTTGCAGGGATGCACTACGATAACATCGCTCTTTATGCTCGTAAACGCTTTTTCCATCACGTTCTTTAGAAACTCCGTGTACTCCTCTTTGTTGTTTCTTATATCCTTTGATACTTCTGACAATATTTCATTGAAATAGCTAAGAAGCTTCTCATACTTGTTCTTTATATAGCTACGCTTTATCTCAAGCCTTTTAGGTGCATACTCTCTCTCGATCTTTGACCTGTGTTCATGAAGCAGCTGTCTTATTTTCTCCTCTCTAAGCTCCTTTGCCTTTACTTTAGCTTCTTCGACAATCCTCTTAGCTTCCTTTTCGGCCTCACTGAGTATGCGCTTTATCTCCTCTTCTGCAGCCTTACGTATCTCCCTTATAATGACCTCGACCATTTCAACATCTTCGGACATATATTCTCACCTGAAAAACTCCTTACGTATAGCCTCCACAATCTCATTTCTAGAATCTTTCAGTCTCCTTTCTAGTTCTTCGAGCTTTTTCACAAACTCTTCCTCCATCTTTTTTAGCTCTTCCTCGAACCTTTTCGTCTCTTCTTCTATGATCCTTTTGACACTTTCATCTCTCTCTATGTCAAGTGCCTCATCGATAATCCTCTTAGCCTCCCTGCGGGCCTCTTCTAGAAGCTCTTCCGCCCTTTTCTTAGCCTCCTGTATCTTCTGCTCCGCCTTGCGCTCCTCCTCTATTATAACTGCTATATTTATTTCTTCCATTTAAGCTGCACCCCTATTGCAAGCGAAATCATATTATATAATTCCTCAAGCCTATATGTCTCCCCCTTACCGCTACCGGGGATAACCACTATCAGCGGTGGCTCCTGAATAACAGACAAAATCTCCTTCAACCTCTTTCTCAGAGTCCTGTATATCTCACCCTCTATAAGGACAGCCTTGCTTCCCAAAACACTTGATAGAATCTCGTCTTCGGTTTCTTTACTCACCTTTTCTGGAACCTTGACAACGTCAAATCCCAGGAGCCGGAGAGAGTCTATTCCCGGCGAGGATCCGATAGCGATTATGCTCATGGTGTCACCTCTCCAGTTTAGCCAATATGCTATAATAATAAAATTTATTATTTCTTTCGCGACTAACGGATCAGCTTCTCAACCTCTTCCATAGCAATCTTCTCGATTTTTTCCAACTCCTCCTTTGTATTTCCTTCAATAGTTACCCTTATGATTGGCTCGGTGTTTGAAGGTCTTACCAGGAACCAGCCACCCTCAAGGTCTACTCTTACACCGTCTATTGTATCCACCTTATCATATTTTCTAGAAAGAGTTTCTTTTAGGCGTGATACTATTTCAAACTTCTTTTCGTCTCCCACCTCTAGCTTGATTTTCTTCCTATAAGGCATCGTGACAACCTCCTCTGACACACTTGTTGCAAGCTTTTCCACCGCCTCAACGAAATACATCAAGGTCATTATTCCGTCGTCCATGTTAGCATTCCTATAGGCTACATAATGCCCGCTACTTTCGACGCCTAAAACGTAGTCTCCCCTCTCCATCTCCAAGACCATATAGGTTCTTCCTACGGGCACCCTTGTAACCTTCCTACCATGTTCTTGGACAAACTTTTCGAGGATTGAGGAGCACTCTACGTTAGCTACAATGTTCCCTATGCCGTTTCCCTTCAACATTATTATGGCAGCCTGTTCCGAAGAAAGTATCCTGCCCTTATCGTCGATAAATATCGTCCTGTCACCGTCTCCGTCAAAGGCTACTCCAAAGTCGAACCCTCCTTTCACGACAAACTCTGCTATTCCCTGAAGCTTTTCGGGTGAGGGCTCTGACCCTCTTCCAGGGAACCTTGAGTCGACGTCACAGTTTACTGTAAAGACTGTGTGTCCTAGGTCCCTTAAAAGCTGAGGAACTATTATCGAAGTTGCACCGTTTCCGCAGTCGATGAGAATCTTCAGCCCTCCCGTTATGTTTACGGTTTTCTTAACAAAGTCTATATACTCGCTCATTATGTCCCTTCTAGAATATCTTCCCGTCTCGCCGAGGCTAGACCATTTTACGCCATTGAAGAAGATATCCCGTATGGCAAAAATATCCTGGTTATACATCAGCCTTGCGTTAGGCCCGCTCAGTTTTACGCCATTCCATTCTGGCGGCAGATGTGATGCAGTCACATATGCCATGCCATAGCCCAAGTGTTTAGTTGAGTACATAGCCAGCCCTATAGGGACACCGCCTATGTCGACTACGTCTGAGCCAGCTCCTATAAGTCCGGATATAAGCGCGTTCTTTAGTATAGGAGAACTGAAGCGGAAATCCGAGCCCACAGCATATATAGTCTCTAGATAGTTTGATATTGCTCCTCCGACCCTCGCCATGATATCTGGGGTCAGGTCTTTTCCATATATGCCACGGATGTCATATGCCCTAAAGATGTGTCGAGGAAGTTCCATATCACATCATCTGAATTTATAAAGAATCAAATATGTTCTTAAGAGTTACCTTACTCTTCTCTGGTAAGCTCCACGTCCACTACAACTTTGTATATCCTCGGTGCATAGGGCAAGACTTTGCGTGCCGAGAGAAGCCTTGCCCTATAGCCGTGAAGTTTCGCAACCTTCTCCACGATCGCATAGGCTCTTGTGAAAGGGTCTTCCTCTTTATCCCAGAAGTAGAAGTGAATTATTCCTCCCTTCTCTTTCAGCGCCGTTATCGCCTCGTTAAGGAACAAGTG
>CAZJJA010000032.1:0-13252 GCA_964546235.1 uncultured Thermofilaceae archaeon
GGCATCGAAGTAAAAATAGACAGAGAAAAATACGTCTCAGACCTAGACGGCTTCCTCGCACAAAGATACATCAGCGGTGGAGAACACTACGTCGAAGTATCCATACTAGGAATAGTAATAGAGGAGAAATCATTCACAGTTGATTCAAGCGGCGTAGTAGACATCGAATCACCGATCCCGGTCTATCCGATCATTATGCTACTAGGAATCACGGCAGTTGCAGTTATCACAAGACGTCTTTTAGGAAAGAAAAAATAGGCATTTAGAAATATTGTAATTATGTCGTTAGAGGATGTTTTGTTAGGAACTGCTTTTGGAGATGTTTTTGCTCTTGGAT
Source organism: uncultured Thermofilaceae archaeon (assembly GCA_964546235.1). Classification (GTDB taxonomy): domain Archaea; phylum Thermoproteota; class Thermoprotei; order Thermofilales; family Thermofilaceae; genus JALVKT01. The sequence continues at coordinate 338 of CAZJJA010000032.1, forward strand.
GGGAGTTTAGCTGGCCTCCTCCGCGTGCTAGCTGGCTGACTGACGCGACACAGCTCAAGCCTGTGGAGAAGAACGGGTACTACTGCTATAGTGATGACACCGAGATGACTTTAATATTGGCTGAACACCTTGTTTCACATAATGGGCTGGATCAGGATTCTTTTGCCACGGAACTGGCGAAGAAGGCTCAGCTGGATAACCCCTGCAGGTATTATGGGTCAACGACAACTTCAGTTCTTACAGCAGTGAGGTCTGGTGCTGAATGGAGGAGTGTCTCAGAGAGGGTTAATAGTTATGGGAACGGCGCTGCCATACGCGTTTCTCCTATACCTGTGTTCTATGGCTCGGAAAAAGATGTGCTTGTTTTTGCAGAGAAGCAGGCAGAGGTAACTCATAGCCATAGGCTGGGTATACAAGGTGCCCAGATCATCGCGTTAGCCATATACCTGTCTTCTAGAGGCGTGGATCCTTTCGAACTACCCTACAAGATAATCCAAGCCTATAGCTGGGACGAGGTATATGTGAAAAAGTTGGAGAAAATAGAAAGTCTGCTTGGAGAGTCGCCATACAGGGTGTATCTCGAATTGGGAAACGACGCTAGGGCGCAGTATAGTGTCCCGACAGCTCTGTACTGTCATATAAGGTCTCAAGGTGACGTTGTGCAGAGTGTTCTCTGTTCTATAAGCGTTGGCGGAGACACAGACAGTATAGCATCTATGGCGTCCGCTATCTCGGCAGCATATGGTGGCTTAGAGGTGTCAAAAGACATGTTGGTCAAGATTGAAAACTATGATGGAATACAGGACTTGTCGAGCCGCCTTTACTCAATGAGGCATGGATAGATATATCGTTTGAAGCTACATGCGTTCGAGTTGGTGAAACATTATGAGGGGAGCTCTTACAACGTATATAGCTGTCCTCCTGATAGGAGTGGTAATCGGCGGAGTTTCTGTCTGGCTCATATATAATCCTCAAATTCTCGACCTTAAAACAGAAAATCGTCTCTTGGAAAATAAGCTTCAGGAGCTGAACTCCACGATCACATATACCCTTGAAAGACTTCAGGAAGTTGAAAAACAGAAAAAGAACTTAGAGAGTACTATCAACAATCTGACACAGATCATAGAGGAGAAAGACAGTATCATCTCTAAACTGAAAACTCTCATAGACAGCCTAGAAGAACAGGTTAGAAAACTGCAAAGCCAGCTCGAGGAAAAGAAAGAAAGCCCTGTCACTATAGAGATGCTTCCAGACAGAGAATACTACACATGGGCCCGCAAGATAATAAGCAAGGCAAATACTTCTATACACCTGGCCGTTTTCCTACTTAAGTACGACCCTGAGGAGTCCGTCTATGACGACCCAGTAAATATGTTGCTTCTCGAGCTCGTCAATGCTAAGAGGAGAGGAGTAGACGTGAAGATTATAGTGGACGACGCGACCTACAACCAGTACAGGGAGACAATAGACTATCTGAAGTCCAAGAAGATCCCTGTAAGACTGGATCCGAGCAAGACGACGCTTTTGCACGCAAAGATCCTGATAGTCGACGGCGAGTGGGTTTTCATCGGGAGTCACAACTGGTCAGAGTCGGCTATGTCCTTTAATAGGGAATATTCGGTGCTAATAAGAAGCGTAGACTATGCGGCAGAGGTGGAAAGATATTTTGAGGATCTATGGCTAAACGGTAGAGGAGTGTAATTTTTCAAAGAAATCCTAAATATCATGTATCTATATTATAATATTTTGTGAACGAGGAAAATGGATATGGTATTGGAGGACTCGTCTTCGTTGCACTAATGTTTATCGGAGCAGGCGTAGGGCTTTTATTTGGAAGACCAGATGCTGGAGGAGCTCTAGGTATGGGACTGGGATTTCTTGCGATGGCTTATCTAAGGGCAAAAAACATCAGAGTAGAGTCTGAGAAAACGATAACGCTGAAAAGCTACATAGGTGCCACAATTCTAGCACTGATAGGGCTGGCCTTCATATCGTTCGGAACAGCACTCCTCCTAAACCTCAGCTTCCTCTACAGGTATGTTGGCGGACTAGTATCCATAGCGATCGGGCTAGTCTTTCTCGCAGCTGCATTCCAGATAATCAAAAAATAGCATTCACCTAACCATTATACCAATCTTAAGGAGTTCTCTCATAAATCTTGGGTGTTTAAATGCTAAAGAAGCTAGGTCTCTCACAGATATCTCACCTGATACAATTTTTACTAGAAACTCTGGAGGAGTAATCTCCCATAATTTCCTCCTATGTTCAGGAGCGCTTTTTCTAAGCAAGCTGAGAACAGCCATGTGAACCTTAATCTGAAAGGGAAGCCCAGTTGCTTCAAGTGTATCAATAAACCTTCTGCCATTTACAACTGTATCATAGAGTGCTTTGGCAGTTAAAAGGCTAGGTCTTATTCCTTCACCTGTAAGAGGCATGACTGCTCCCAACGCCTCGCCTATCTTATAGCCGTGACTAGGGTAAATAAGTCCCCCATTAGCGATAGGAGAGCCTTCTCTTCTAACGATCTCTTTGACCTTCAGCATCTTCAGGATCCGGAGAAGGTATCTTTCAAGTATATGCCAGTCCGCTTCGCCACCAACACCCACCTTGGCTTCCCGACTGCTTAGAGGGAAAAGCCAACCATACCCGATTAGCTCTGAGAAATAATATGCCTCTACAGCGTCCTCGTTCCAGTTTCCGCGAACAACTACCTGTAATGCGTTTATCTTTCTTCCAGAATAAAATACGTGTCCACGAGCGTCGACTACCATTTTCCCTTTCATATATTCTTTGCTTGGAACTTTTCCGAAGTTAGTTTCGACTCCTTCGAGCAAATAGGATAGAAATCTAGGTTTATCGATAATATATCCCATAGTTTTTCTCGTTTTAAAATATATCTCGTTGCTCTCGTCTACAACTACTCTATATTCCTTAATCTTGGATAAAATAACATCCTCTGGAAGGTTTATGACGTGTTCAATAGTATATGGTAATCCCCATCCGCATGGTTTTAAACCAAGCTTTTCCAAAACGTCAAAGACTTCAACGTTGAAGCCTGCATCCACAAGTAGGCGTGAGAGATATGCCCCGGAAGGTCCAGCTCCTAGTATTATGACTTTTTCTAGACCCATTATCTCCACATGATATTATTTATTAGACGAGATTTTAGCCTAGCTCGAAGATTAGTATTAAAACTAAATTTAGTTTCAGAATTAAGATAAGATTTTTATATTAACTTAGATTTAAATCTAAGTGAGAATCATGAATATATTGGATAAGATCGGAGGACTATTCATAAAGCCCGAAGAAACAATTAAAATGCTAGTCCATGGAGCTGGCAGTCTTCAGGAAGCTTTCTTCGTTCTACTAGGCTTCAGTATAGCGACATGGATCTCTATTGCAATAAACATAGTTCGTCTAGCACGAACGTTCATGGAAATAATACCGATAAACATTGCACCTTTGTTCCATCACATAGTGACGCCAGCGATAATAGGCTTTATAATAATGGTCGGCGTAGCGATAGATATTGTTGACCTGCTTCTCGGAGGATTTATAATTCATGCTGTGGCTTCACTATTGGAGGGTGCAGGGGACATCAAGCAGCTTTTCATGGTCTACGGATACACAAAAGTTACGAGAGTATTCTTGCTCCTTGGGTCGCTGATAATGGCATTCACGATAATCGGCGGAATATTGGTCACGCTGGTCTTGGTGCTTGTAGGGTGGGTATGGTACCTATATCTACTGACGATGGGTGTATCCGAGAGCTACGGGCTATCAATGGGACAGGCTCTAGTGGCTGCTATCTCATGGAGTGTTGTGAAGCTTCTACTGGGAGTGGTGTTTCCTGGGATGTTTATCTAAGAGGTGAGTCGGTATGAGGAATGAGAGAATAGTGGGAATAATAATATTATCCGTGACTGTACTTGGAATTTTGCTTCCAGCCATAATCCCTGCTCCACGTATTGATTTGTCTTCAATATGGTTCAAGGAAGGTTTCCTGAAGAAACTTATCGAAGTTAACATGTCAACAGTGTATGAAAAAAGTTTCAGCAAAGAAGACATACCTAGTCCGTATACATTAACTGTATCTGTTTCATCAGGCACTCTCGAAATAAAACCCTTGAAGGATACTGAAGATGTATTAAAAATTGTCATAAAGGGTAAAGGCTCGGGCTACGACGTGAATGTAGGCGAGGAGGGAGTAAGTGTTTCGGCATCAAATTCGTTAGTAGAACTATATGTAAACGAGGAATATCTTAAGGAACTGAGGGTAAATCTTCAGAGTAGCATGGGAGACATAGAGCTGGATAAAATACATTATAATTTAGATATAAGTATCCAGTCATCGACATCGCGCCTTGAACTAAACTATGTCTCTGAGGCGGTGTCAAAGATCAGCGTTATGAGTTCATTTGTTTCAGGAGAAATATCCTACCCAAAGAGCACAGGCGTACAGCTCAAGGTTATCGCAGACAGCAGCTATGTTACACTCAGTGGCGATGCATCAGTATCGATAACATCTGGTACCGAGACATATGGCTCAGGAGGAGTATCTTTAGAGATTGCTGCCGATAGCTCATTTGTAAGCATGAGGGTAACAGAGAAATGACGATAAGGATAGCGAGAAACCGACCTGTCTTAGCCTTACTAGTAATTGAGTCACTGTCCTCGGAGTCGAGAAGAAAAATCATAAAGGAACTCTTAAATGAGAAACAAGGCTTATCGGCAAGCGAGCTATCAAGGAGACTTGGCCTCACACTGCCAACAATACTCTCCCACTTAGACAAACTCGTGGCTACAGGGATTGTGAGAATAATTCCACTGAGAGAGAGGGGGCGGGTCCAGAAGCTGTATAGGCTACCGGACAAGGATCTTCAAATGTATATAGATCTTCGGCTTTTGGCTAATATTCCGGAAAAGGAAACATTGAAGGAGTACCTGGCGAAGTATATTGAGGAGTCGCGTAGAAGAGCGCCACTGACGGAGAGGTTTGACCCTCAAGTAATCATGGATGTCCTGGGTGTGGACTTTAATACTGCTATAATGTTGGCTGATTATTTTAACATGAGTACTGAGGAGATTGTTGGAATGCTTGTTAAGGAGGCCGAAGCCCTTGTCAGAGAGAAAGAGGAGGTGACTCTAGAAGAGCTTGAACGCTTGCTCAGGGTTACGACCTACTGGGCTGTAAAGGTAGCGAATAGGCTGGAAGAACTAGGCTACACAAACATAAGGTATTAGTTTTTTCTAAGCTTGTGTTCTTGTGTCCGCTTTTTGTCGATTATATGAATGACTCTATATCCTTTCTCAACAAGACTGTTGCTAATGAATCTTCTATGGCATTTGAACCATAGCTTTTCGCTACACATTATTGCTGCCGTCTTCTTTCCAGCTATTTTCTCTAAGAGTTCTAGACCTCTTTTATACTGTAATGTCTCCATGTATTTCTCGTATCCTCCTGGACGGTATCCTCCTAGAAGGTCCCCTAGCCATACATATTTGACACCTGCTTTCTCGAGTTCATGTTCGAGTACTTCTCTGTTAAAATGTGAGAATTTTGTAGATTTCGGCCATCTCCTAACATCCACTAGCGTTTCTATTTTGTATGTTTTGAAGAGGTCGATGAACTCTTTTAGGCTTCTATTGCTGTGTCCTATCGTGTATATTTTTATGTTTTTCTTCATTGTTTTATGTTAGTTTTTAGGAGTGTATCTATATTATTTTAGTTTGCACACGGTATGTTTATATTCAGACCAAGTTAATATGACAGTGGTATATATGGTGAATCTAGAAGTAAAAAATCTTACAGTTAACATTGAAGGTAAGAGAATATTAGAAAACGTCAGCCTAAAAGTCCGGTCTGGCGAGATAGTTGTACTTATGGGTCCTAACGGGAGCGGGAAAAGCACACTAGCACTGACAATAATGGGGCACCCGAGGTACAACGTAGTCTCAGGAGACATACTCCTAGAGGGAAAAAGCCTCCTAGACCTTTATCCCGAAGAACGTGCTTTAAAGGGGCTTTTCCTCGTGTTTCAGTCTCCGCCGGAAGTAAAGGGTGTGAGGATCAGGACGTTCCTCCAATCTATGAATAATAAACGAAAGGGCGGGAACCTCATGGGAAGAATAAGTTCCGCTTCCAAAGGATATAGGCAGATAATCAAGGCTTTAGAAGATGTGGGACTTGACGAGTCCTACATGGATAGAGAGGTAAATGTGGGATTCTCTGGAGGAGAAAAGAAAAGGCTAGAGTTCGCGCAGGCTATGATTTTCGATCCCAAAATACTTATCCTAGATGAACCTGACTCGGGACTCGACGTTGAGGGAGTCGAACTGATTGCCAGAAAGATCCGTGAGATGTCGGAGGAGGGTAGGGGAATACTCCTGATAACTCACTATGCCCGGCTTCTAAGACACATCGATGTATCTCAAGTAGTCATAATCGTTGGAGGAAGGATAGTTGCCACAGGTGACAAAAACCTCGCGTTCGAGATAGAGGAGAAAGGCTATAACTTTGGTGTCTAACATGGAGAGATCCGAAGTTTTAAAGCTCTTAGACCTCCCAGAGACAAAGATAAGCGTCTATAGGACAAGGCCGAAGATAGAGCTTAGAGGAAGGATTTCGAGAAGCCTCGTAGAGGAGATATCTAGGCTCAAAGGGGAGCCAGAGTGGATGCTGAAGCTGAGGTTACGCAGCCTAGAGTTGTTTGAGAAACTCCCGTTTTCAAACTGGCTTCAAGGCATAGACGAACTCGACCTCGACGAACTTGCACACTATGTCAAGCCAGAAACAGAAATAAGGTCTTCTTGGGAAGAGATTCCCGAGGACATAAGAAGAGTTTATGAACAGCTTGGACTTCCAGAAATAGAGGCGAAGATTCTCGCAGGACTAGCCACACAGTATGACAGCGAAAACGTATATCTTGGCTTCAAGAAGTACCTGGAAGAGCTTGGAGTAATACTTATGGACATGAGCGAGGCAGTAGTAAAGTACCCTGACCTCGTTAAAAGGTACTTTATGAGGATCTTTCCTCCATCAGACCACAAGTTTGCAGCCCTTCACGGTGCCCTGTGGAGTGGAGGAGTATTCCTCTATGTGCCCGAAAATGTTAGGATTGAGGCTCCCATAGAGGCATTCTTTTTCGTGGCGAGTGAGCTTGAGAGTCAGTTTGAGCATACCCTTATAATAGCTGACAGGAATAGCTTTGTACACTTTATCGAGGGGTGTGCAGCACCGATCTTCAAAAGGTATAGCTTCCACAACGGTATGGTCGAGATATATGTCCACGAGGGGGCTCACGTAAAGTTCACGACGATGCAGAACTGGGGAAAGAAGATGATAAACTTCAACAACAAGAGGGCTATCCTAGAAAGAAACGCTAAGATCGAATGGATCGAAGGTAGCATTGGAAGCAAGGCGAGTTATGTCTACCCCAGCACGATATTGAGGGGCGAGAATTCTAGGGCATCGCTGATCAGCGTGACCTTTGCTAGAGGAAAGGTCTGGAAGGAAGGGGGCGGTAAAATGATTCACCTCGCACCAAATACGACTAGCAAGATTGTTAGCAAAAGTATCAGCGCTGAGGGAGGTATAAGCGTTTATAGGGGCCTTGTTAGAGTGTCAAAAAAAGCAGCTAACGCAGTCAGCTCCGTCCAGTGTGATAGCCTGATTCTAGATGAAAAATCTAGCGCGTATACATACCCGCATAACCAGATAGAGAATGAGACGGCTACGATTACACACGAGGCCACGACGGGAAGACTGAGCGAAGACGTGCTCTTCTACCTTCAGAGTAGAGGCTTTACGGAAAACGAGGCTAGGAGTCTTGTGGTTCTAGGCTTTATGGAGGATATTTTAGGCAACCTTCCGTTCGAATACGCTGTCGTGCTTAGAAGGGTCGTTGAACTGGAGTTCGGAAAACTTGGTGGTGCTGGATGAAGCGTCAAGTTGTAGAAGACATATTCAAGATCCCTTTCCAGGAGATAGCCGACTCGCCTACTGTGAAAAGCTACGTTAGGTGGAGCGACTTCGAACGCTATCTGAAGATCCCGCCTTCTTATGCTGATAAAGGATCTTTCGACGAGTATCTGCTAAAGGCTTACAGGGGTAAGGTTGATGTTCTTCTCGGCGTTAAAGACAACAACTGTAAGGTTCCTTGTAAGGAGCTTTTTGATATGAGAGGCTATGCTAACTTTGATGCTAAAGAGGGGAGACTATTAGCTTATCACCTCTCGTCATGGAATAGGGGGCTGGACTTGCATCTAGAAGACGGGGAACTGACGGTTCTCCTTGAGAAGCCCGAAGACGGGTATACAGGCTACCACCTCGCTGTCAATGTGAAGGACGATTCTTCACTAACACTTCTGGCATTGTCGCCAGAAAACGCTAAGGGATTATGGACAACTTCTCTAGAGATCTTTTTAGAGAGGCATGCAAGGCTCGCCCTAAACATTGTAGTATTTGATTCCTTAGCCTCGCCGGGGGCCTTCTATATTAGAAGCATGGGTGCTGAGAGCTCTCAGATGAGAGTCTATGTGGTCGCTGGTAGAGGCAAAATGCTGTATCTGAGACAAGACTCTGTGCTACTCGAAAAAGACTCGAGCTTGGTGAGCGGGGCAGTCTTGGCTTCTCCAGATAGATCGAGAATTGTCTTAGAGACAAACGCGATAAACAATGCTAGTAATACTTCCTCGAGGGTTTTGGCACAAGGCTTTGTTAGAGGAGGAATGTTAGTACATAAGGGAGTTTTACGTATCACACCAAACGGGCCTGGCTCCACGGCAGTTTTCGACAGCAATATCGTGCCCCTTTCTGAGAACTCTCTCGCTTACGGTGTACCTATGCTTGAAATAGAAACGGGAGACATTGAAGAAGCCAGGCATGCCTCATCGACTAGTCCCCTAGACTACAAGGTGCTGTTCTATATCATGAGTAGAGGTTTCTCAAGAAAGGAGGCAGAAGAGATGATAATCAGGGGACATTACCACCATGTTGCAATAGAGATGAATGCACCAGATAGTTTGTCTGGCTATATTGAAGAACTCGTATCGAATGTGATCTCTAGGAGACCTATTTAGTGCTGGATGGGCTTTCAACAGCCTTTTTTAGATCTTCTACCAGCTCATCTATTTCTATATCACTATATACAAGCATAACCTGTATCCTGTCAGGCTTCAATATGGTTACAGGAACGTCCTTGTAGACGGCCTTTATTAGGGGGCCGAAGCTGGCTGTTATTCTCCCATGTTCTTTTATATATTCAACCATTTTGTCGAGACATTTTGGGTCGACCTTAATCAGGTAGCTTTTTGAGGATGCACACACCAGAGTTGTAGACCTTATACACACGTGGAGTTAAATATCGATCTTTGAACATAAAACTTTCCCAAGTTGGGCCAAGAGGTATTAATAAGGAATGTTTCCCAAACATTATAAGCCGAAGACAGACTATATTTGTCGAAATGAACGTAGAGGCTTTGCACGGACTCGCGGTCATATTAATTCCGATAATAGTCATAGGTTTATTGAAGAGAAGCACAATAACGGCGGCAATCGCTACGGTCCTCTATCTCTTTGCAGCTTTCTACCTTCTAGATAGGATCGACGAAGCAGTATCCTTTTGGATTAGCGGAGCATACACTGGTAGCCTTATATCAATGGTGGTGTTAGCTTCGATCTACTTCTACAACGTCTATAAGTACCTCGGTTATGAGAGAAGGATTGCCAACCTCCTGAAGGAAAAGCGCGAAGTCCAACTATCCCTTGCAACTTTTTTCGCAGGTTTTATAGAAGGAGTATCAGGCTTCGGTATACCAGTAGCAGTTGTAGCGCCTCTCCTATATACAATGGGTGTACCAGCCGTAGTAGCTGTCAGCAGCGTAATGGTCGGACACACGTGGGCTGTTCCCTTCGCTAGCATGGGCGTCCCAACAGCAGTGCTTGCAACATTGACAGAAACCGATGTTTTCGAACTGTCAACTCTCACTGGGATATACATGAGTTTTTCTCTTACAGTGGCCGTAGTAGTTATATCTCGCCTCCTCAAAACCCCGGTGATCAGGACTATAATGTATGCTCTAATGTCATTTCTTGTCTATCCTATCGCCATCGCTCTAGGACCCATAACAGGATCTGTGGCAGGAATTACACTATTCACAATCTCAACCATTGAAGCGCTAGGCTTCTCAGACACCTTGAAAGTTTTATCGGAGCTAAAACCTTACCTTTTCCTCACCCTTGTCTTGATGACGGCATCATTTCTGGGATTCCGTGGGCTCGAAGTAGCTTCGTTTCTGATAGCGTTGAGCGGCGTTATCGTCCAGCTAGTCTCAAAGAGAGTTGGCAAAGAGCCTGTAATAAATGCCGTAAAGATGGCCTGGAAGCCGTTCATGGCAATAACGCTGTTTGCCTCAGCCGCCGAGATGGCTGGCAAGGGAGGATTCATGTATAGCCTGGCACAGGTTATAGCATCTTCTGTGGGTATCTACTACTTCTATGCTGTGCCATTGATTGGCGCTCTGGGCGCATATTTTACGGGAAGCAACACTACAAGCAATATCGTTTTCGCGAAGCTTCAGGAAGGTTATGCTGAGTTCATAGGTGTTAATAAGCCACAGCTACTGGCATTACAGAACACTGGGGGAGGTATTGGAAGCATGTCTTCTCCGTCCAAGATAGCAGTAGGTGCTTCAACCACTGAGGGTGAAGAAATAGAGTCTGATGTTTTTAGGACGGTGGTTAAGATTCTTCCCTTTGTTTTGTTACCTCAAGTAATAATTGCCATGCTGATCCCCTTAAGGTGAGACCATGGATATCCTGGTTACAGGCTTCAAACCTTGGGGCAAGTATAAAAAGAACCCATCGGGCGAGCTGGCCGAGAGACTTGACGGAAGAGTCGTCAAAAATCACATAATCAGGGGATATGAACTCGAGGTTTCGTACAAAAAAGTCGAAAAAGACATTCCATCCCTTATAGCGAAACACGAGCCAGTTATCACGTTACACCTCGGTTTAGCGGCTGGAACATCCTACATAAGGGTTGAAAGGGTTGCGATCAACATAATCGATGCAGGGTCAGACGTAGAGGGGCGAGAGATAAAGGACGAGCCTATTGTACCAGGGGGTCCGATAGCATATTTTTCTACGCTCCCGACTAGGAGTATTGTAGAAAGGCTAAGAAAAGAAGGAATACCTGCGAGGCTTTCGTATACGGCTGGGACGTTCCTCTGCAATTATACGATGTATACCTCGCTTCACACGATAAAAACCATGGGACTAACCACTCTCTCGGGATTCATACATCTACCTTTGACCCCAGAAATGGTGCTAGACGGGTCTGCTCCATCTATGCCCTTAGAGATGATGGAGAAGGCAGTACTTGTAGCTATAGATGTCTCGCTCGAGCATGCGAGAAAAATGAAAAATCAATAAATTTGGGATAAGCCAGAGGATTGTGTATGAAGGATAAGATAAAGGTTTACTTTATAGCAACGCGTCCGTGGTCGTTCATATTGACATTTATAAGCGTTACAGGAGGAGCCTTATCAGCTTTCATAGAGACTGGAGTATTTGATGTGACATTGTATCTGCTCACACTGATAGGTGTCATAGCTCTGCACGCATCTGCAAACCTGTTCAATGACTATTTTGACACAGTAAAGGGAATAGATACTACAGAGTCTCCGACGGCTAAGTATCGTCCACACCCTATCTTGACTGGAATGATGAGTGCTGACACTCTTAAGAGCTATGCGCTTGCAATGCTTTTACTGGGCTTATCGATTGGAGCATATCTGGCCATGCTTAAAGGTTTAATCGTCTTTGTCCTTGGAGCAATTGGAGGGTTATTGACGATCAGTTATTCTGGACCAGGGGGATACAAGTATAAGGCGCTCGGTGAGCTTGCAGTTTTTCTTGTCTGGGGCCCAATAATATTTCTTGGAAGCTATCTGGTACAGACGGGCTTCCTGAGCCTCTACCCTGTCATAGTTTCGATCCCCGTGGGCATGTATGTTTCAGCAGTTCTCCTAGCCAACAATTTGAGAGACATGAAGATAGACTCTGAGTCTGGAATCAAAACATTGCCCTTAGTCTTGGGGAAAGAAAGGGGGCTAAAACTATATGAAATATTGATCCTAGCTCCTTACATAGTCGTGGTCTTGCTAGTTCTGGCTGGTGTAACACCTATATATACTCTACTGACGCTAATCACGATTCCCGAAGCTATAAGGCTTAAAAGAGCCTTTGAGAAAGAGATACCTCCAGCAGCCGACCCTATGACCGCGAAGCTTCTGCAAGACTTCGGTCTGCTCTACATTACAGGGCTATTCATTCCACTTGTACTGCCAATAAACTTCAAGCCGATAATTTAATATTGTCTATAGCCACTATCAACAAACCAATAATGAAAAGGAATACACATAGCCCATAGACGAGAAAAGATGCCTGAGGATAGTAAAGAGGGTTCAAGTCCAAGGGATATAAGGGTTTGATGTCGCTATAGAGGGGCGAGTCTAAGAGGACGTGGATTTCACAACCAGCGACTCCAGAAAACAGGTACTTTGTGTATTCTTTTGTTTTTTCAAGTTTCTTGTCTATAAAATAGAGTACTGTAGAGATTATAGTGCCCAAAACCACCCCTCCTATAAGTGTGTGTAGGAATCCGTGAAGCGGATATTTGAGATTAAAGAATATGACAATCAGGGGTTCTATGTCGTTGGAGATGTTGGCTAAGATAAATGTCTTGAAGTCCAGCTTTTTTCTCAACAAATATCCTAGAGCTAAGGCGGGTCCTAGGTGGAAGGGTGTAAAGGGCATTTTTCAAATATCTCTTTTTGAGGCCTCGCTATTATGGTTTATGTCTCGGTGGATGAAGTCTTTTTACAAGAGCAAAATACCTTCCTCTCCATATT
>CAZJJA010000033.1:0-12795 GCA_964546235.1 uncultured Thermofilaceae archaeon
GATGAAACATAAGCTCACTTTCGGCCGTGATATACAAGCTTTGTTAAGAAAATTGATACTTCGCAGAGAAGAATATTTTTCAAATGATAAGCTTAACACTGAGGGAAGAAAGATATTTGAAGAAACAGCTCGGATGCTTATTCATGAACATCCATACTTCAAACCGATAGTAAAAAGAGCACGTAGAACTGGAAGCTTAAAAGACGTCTTAAGGATAGCAGAACTTGTTCTAGGCAGGCGTGAAGTTAAGAAACTTATTCTTTCTATTCAGCTTACACCCTATCGAGAAACCATAGACTATGAAATAGAAAATAAACTGGGAAACTTTTCATGACTTTTCATGACACACTGTCATCTATGTTCTGGGATTTTTATTCTATGTCAATTCGAATTACTCCTTCTAGTTCAAAGTAAAGTATGCTTGCGTCCTTAAAGCGTATATATTTCACTCCTTCTTCTTCAGCTATTTCATATGTTAGCACAACTTTGCAAGGCGCTTCACTTATTCCTGTTTTTTCGAAAGTTTCTATTAGTTTTGATGCAGCCTTCTTCCACTCCTCTTGACTCCTAGGCCTGTCTATACCTTCTTCTTTGCTGAGCCTGGATAAGGTTGCATAGAATGCTCTTCTCAGATTATACATGGCACTCCTAGAGCTGGGGCTAATACCTGTCTGTAAGGTGTTTTCTTTGAGTATAACTTCGATTACGCTTAGTGTTTCCCGTATTTGTCTCCCAAATTGCTGGATGTATATTCTAGAAGTCTCGGGAAACTTCTGTTCTTTTATTCCCTCCTCTATAACGGTAAGCAGTTGTTTCATCTGTTCTACGATGTTCTCCATATAACTTTCACCTCGGTTATAAATATAACATGGAATCCTTTATTCTTTGCTCTTTTTCAAAAAATCTGATTTATATAAAGTGTTCCTTTCTATAAATCAGACGTCGTGAAAAGAAATACATTATAGTTTTACATTTGTATAAGTGAACACCATGCCAGCTTTTAGAATTTCAGCTTCAGCTAGCAAAATGGGTGCAGAAGAAGCATTTGTATATCTCGCAAAGGGACTAGAACTCAAAAGAAAAGGAGTAGACGTTGTATCATTCGGCATTGGCCAGCCCGACTTTCAGCCTCCCCAACATGTAATCGAGGCTGCGAAGAAGGCTATGGATGAAGGCCACAACGGATATGGACCTAGCACAGGGCTGCCCGAGCTTAGAGAAGCTATAGCATCGTTCCTTAACGACAGATATGGCACAGATATCAAGAGCGAAGAAGTTATAGTGACTGTTGGCGCCAAATCAGCTGTATTCATGGCAATGATAACTTTGCTAGAGCCAGGAGACGAAGTCATAATGCCAGACCCCTCTTATCCCCTCTACGAGTCTGTAGCCAAATATGTGGGAGCCGTTCCAGTGTTTCTGAGGCTGGGACACCACAACAATTATAGCGTAAAGTACGAGGAGCTTGAAAAGCTCGTGACTGACAAAACTAGAATGATAGTCCTGAATTATCCGCACAATCCTGTCGGCTCATCGATCGATAAAAAAGACATATTAGATATCCTAGACCTGGCACATAAGAAAAATATCGTAGTCTTATCCGACGAAATATATGACTTCTTTGTATATGAGGGAGAACATTTCTCTACACTCGAATATGAAGGATGGCGAGACATTCTCTACTATGTAAACGGGTTCTCTAAAACCTTCGGCATGACTGGATGGCGCCTAGGCTACGTCGTTACAAACCGTGAGCTTGTTTCAAGGCTTTCAGTTGTAGCCAACAACATTTACTCGTGTCCTGTAACATTCGCTCAATACGGCGCCATAGCCGCGCTAAAAGAAGGTATGGAGTGGTTTAAGGACATATATGAGTCATTTAGGAGAAGAAGAGACTTAATATACAGTTTATTAAAGAATATAGATGGAGTCAGAGTAACAAAACCTAGAGGAGCTTTCTATATATTTCCAGACTTCACAGAGGTTATCAAGAGAAAAGGTCTAAAAGATGAACGTGAATTTGCGGACAAACTGCTCGAAGAAAAGGGAGTTGTAACTCTACCTGGAACGGCATTCCCAAAGGAATCGGGGAAGGGTCATTTAAGGTTTTCTTTCGCTGTTTCTGAGAAAGACATCGAGCGTGGACTTGAGAGAATTGAAGAGTGGGTTTCATAAACATTTTCTTTTTTATATTCTTGTCATTTTCGTGTAATAAGTAAAGGAAAGAAATATTACCTTCCATTCATGATATTTACTTTCGGGATTTAGAAGTTATCTCGATAACTAAAGAAGGGTAGTGGCTTGATCCGGAGCACGATTAAAATCTCTCTATGTGGAAATGGGGGGGTTGGGAAGACAAGCATAGCTAGAGCATATGCTACAAGCGATTTTTTCCCTAATGAGAGAATTACTCTTGGTATTCAGCACTTCTTTAAAAAAGTTGAATTTAACAGCAACCAGTACTACCTTGCAATATGGGATCTAGGTGGGGAGAAAAGGTTCCGCTTTCTAGCCCCCGCCTTTCTTAAAGGAGCAAAAGGCATTATATACGTTTTTGATATAACACGAGAGGAGACTTTTTTAGATCTAACTAAATGGATCGAGATAGCCAGACAAATAGTCGGGAACGTTCCATCAGTGCTGGTAGGCAACAAACTCGATTTGGAACAATATCGTGTAGTAAAGAGAGAAGTGGCGGAAGAGTTTGCAAGAGAACAAGGTATGCTGGCATACGTCGAGACCTCTGCAAAAATGAAGCTGAACGTGGAAAAACCTTTCCAAATTCTTCTTGAAAGAATATTGGGGAGGGACGCATATCTATGACCTCGGTTGCGCTTAACATATTGAAGGTGAAATGTCCCAAGTGTGGTAGAGAGAGCATAATCCAGGTTGATGAGACTATTATAGAGGAGGCAAGGTCTAATCCTCTGGGGATGGCAGGGGTTGTTGAGATACATGGTGACCATGCTCTTATAATCTATATTGATCGGAACGGGAACGAGCGTGGAATGAGGATATACTCTTTACTAAAAAAAGATGTCACAAAGCCTTACACAGAGTTCACAATCTCACCTAAAGAGCTTGAAAAGATGAGAAACGTTGCAGGCTTTATTCTTCACTTAAAGAAGCTTGGTATAATGATTAAAGGTTATACTGGCCCGATGCATGATTCCTACAAAGCTGCGAAGGAGAACGCAGTTTTAGAGATCGACTTCAAGGAGGATATTCCTTATAAGACGATAAAACATTGGACACAGATGGTAGTCGAGGCTATAAATACATCCTATTCTGATAATCCGAAGGACTACTTGAACGCTATAAAGATACTGGATGTTATGCTTGAGGAAAGACCATTTATATATGCTAACAAGGTATTCTGGCTTGTAACAAATGCATCTACTCTGACTATGAAGACGAAACTGCCGGAAAAGCTTCTTCTCAAAAACTATCGTCCGAGTATAATATATGAGAGGTATGAGGTTCCGTTTATTAATCATATAATTGAGCTTCCGCAAGAAAAGGTGGATGTTCTCATAAATACCGAGAATCCTCAGATAATGTTCTCTCGTGCAGAGGCTGTTCTCTCACTTTATAGAAGAGGAATAATTGATGTGGTGATAGAGTAATGGCGGAGAACATATATTATGACTTAGCTTTTATTCTCTTTCCCGAATTACAGAATGCCTTCGACGAGATAGAAGCTCCACATAAAGATGAGGTAATGAACAGGGTGAAAAATCTAAGATATTTTATGGTTTCAGCAGAAGATCGCCTCCGTAATGCTTCTTTGCCATCTGAGGCTAAGGAATTCCAAGAAGTATTCAGATACGGCATTACTGCGCTTAAACATGGCTTTTCTGAAGACGATTGGAGAAGATATATCTTCTTTACAGAGATACTGATGGAGACGCAGTTGTTCAGAAACCTTACAACATGGATTATAAGCAGAGTACCCATTATCGAAAATCCCAAGATAGTGGAGGTAGATCCTTTACCTCCAATTGTATCAACCAGGATATACCAGCGGACGAGTGGTGAAGTATACTATATTGACTCGCACTTTATCAGCGAAAACCCGGTCATGATTGAAACACAGCAGGAATATATGAGGAGATATATGGTTACAGGCGACATTATCACATCTATGGAAGAGAAGTTTTCCCAGATCGAGAACGCCGATATGTACGTCTTCGCGTCAATAGAGTCATGGAAGCGAGGATGGGATACTCTCATAGGTCTCGCCGAGAAGATACTGGCTTCTGGCGGATTATTAGTTGGTGTTATACCTTTAAACGACAAAGAAGGATTGAAGACTTTAATGAGAGCATGGCAGGTACCAGATTTCCCGACGGCTCGCGAAGTAATGGATATACTTAAAAGGCTGAGATATACAAGGATTAGAACAAATATTTATGGTCCATTCATGGTGTTTATGGCCTCGAAGAGATAGCGAAGATAGTGATAAGTCATGAAGAAAGTACTCTATATTCCAGAATGTGTTAGATGGCCAACTACACCTATCCTGGTAGATTTGGTTGAAGATTATAGAGCCATATTAGACGAGAATCTATCTCCAATAAGATGTTATAAAAGTGGAGGAGAACGGATAAAATGTCCACAAGAAATTGACCTCAAAGGTAGGGAAACCCTTGTTGTAGGCTGGGCGGCAGCTGAAGCCATAGCTTCTAGTCTTGATGCAAAATTTGTTGATGAAAGAAGGGTTAGATTTTTAATCGATACTGATTACAGCGATTTCATAAGTGCTATAGTTGAGGCTGCTGTAAGAGTAGAGAATAACGTAAACGGGATTCTTGAAGGAACGATGCTGATAGTCGTTCCTGGCAATATTTTGAAGACTCGGTCCTGGGGTGTTGCAATAGCCCTGGAAGCTCTAGACAAGCCTAGACTGTTAGGAAAATTCGCCTTTAATGAGGATTTGAAGCCCGTTTTAGAGCATATATACGTGGATGAAGTATTTGAGAGATTTGGTGAGTGGTGGCAGGTTCCCTGGGAGATTGTTGTTTCGGCCGGAAAATCTATGAGAAGATTGGTCGAGTTTTTGACCGAGAGGCCTGTAGAGAGAATTCCAACAAACATCTTAAAGGAGAAAAATATTGGAGTAATGGACGTAGCAAAGAAGGTTCTCAAATGGGCTCAGACGGAGGAATTCGAGATCTATGGTAGGAGAGAGATAAACAGGGCTGCGGTATATATTGACGGAGAGCTTCTAGACATGAAAGACAAGATAGTTGCTGTGCTTGTTCAAAGAAACGGCTACCGGAGGATAAGGGCTAGGTGGTTTTTAGACAATAACCTTAAGCTTATAGGATTCGATAGAGAGCCTCCCGACGCGGTTTCTCGCATCGACACGTTCATAACGATAGGAGACATTAACATTGAAAAAGGCATACACTTTCCAGAAAACCTAACCTCACTTTTAAAGAAACAGTCCCTCTATAGTCCTGCACGCCAAGACGATTACGTTGCCATAAAAACGCTGAGATGGTATGAAATATCTAGGATCTAGGCTCTTTGGGTGGCCAATATCCCTTCTCGGATAATGCATCAACAAATCTATGTATCGGTAGTCCTATTATAGTTGAAGGGTGTCCATATATCTTCTCTACTAAAAATAATCCCGGTCCTTGTAATCCATATCCTCCCGCTTTTCCAAGAGATTCCCTTGTCAAAACATAGAATTCTATTTCTTCCTGTGTTAACACCTTAAATTTCACTCTGGCGATATCATATAGGCTTATAACATCGCGGTCAGGGAAAACGATGCTTAATCCTGATGCAACATTGTGCCAACGACCGTTGAGATAGAGGATCATTTCTCTAGCTTCTTCAATACTGGAGGGTTTACCAAAAACGATGTTATCGTCAAATACCAATGTATCGGCAGCTACAACGATACTCTCGGTTTTTACAGAGAGTGCTTTTCTATAGGAGTTGTCTACTACAACACTTATAACCTCTTTGGGAGATTTTGCTTTTCTTTCTTTTGCATGAGGTTCAACAACTTCTATGTCAAATCCGAGGGACTTTAAAAGCTCGTAACGGGCTCTACTCTTGGATGCAAGTATTATTTTCGTATCCATCACCTCCATTAAAAGATTATGAATGGAACCAAAAGCTCTTCAAGGGATAAACCACCATGATGTCCTTTAACTATTTTATCGGCATCTTCTGGCTTATATTTATATACTATCATGTTTGAGCCTGGTGGTAAGACAACGATATCTCCAAACCTTTCTTTAAATTCTGGAGAAATTTTAGTGCCAAAAAGTCTAGGGTAATTGTTTTTGTTGATAACTATACAGTCTTCGCATAAAATTTCAAAGTTATTCCTTGTTAAAAAATAAAGGAATCTTCTTTCACCGAAAGGTATAGTTAAGCACCCCTCACAGGGCGAGTGATCGTATATGCGCATATCTTCTCTATCCACAACGATGTGGCCGTGGTCAGCTATGACTGTAATAATGCTTTTTTCGCCCACTTTTTCGATGAGACGATTAAGAAACCATATCAAATGCTCAACTCCTTCTCTTACTTGAAGCGAAAGTGGACCATATTCATGTGAAAGAACGTCTATCTCGTCCCAATAGACATAGATAAGTTTTCCTTCTCCCTCAAGGATTCCAGTAAGATTAGCCAACATGTCGCCAGTCGAAAAGTATGGAACAGTATTTGCTCCCCGGGAAACTTCTGTAGTAAACAATGATTCGGAAACATTCTTGTTAACTAAGTAATATGAAACTATACCTTCGCCTTTAAGCTCCTCGAAGATCGTGTTACCGGAGAGAAGCCTAAATGAAGAATTAATACATACATTGCACGAATGGTCGTATTTAACAGGTTTTAAGTCAAAAGTTCTAACTATACATCCAAGCTCTTTTATGTACATTCTATATCCAGCTATACCATGCTGTGCCGGCAAAAGACCCGTCGACAGAGAGGGAATAATAGATGCTGTAGAAGTCGGAGCTATTGAAGAAACAACTATAGATGTCGAGGCTTTTCCTAACATTTTGTGTAGAAGGTCCTTGTTCTGTAAAAGCGTATAGACCCCCAAAGCGTCTGCAATGACAACTACAACGTTTTGTCTGCCCTTACTATAGTCTGAGATTATTCCCGTTGAGTCCAACATATAGTCCCTGACTGAATTGGGGAGTTCAAGCAGGCTGTGTTCATAATCTGGAAAGAAGATGCCCTTCTCGTAGTCGATCGCTTCTATAGAAACATCGAAATAATTAAAGAGTTTACCCGCTTCATCCAACCAACTTGGCATAGAAGAAAATTGTTATAGAAAAAATTAAACGTTTGGATATATATCTTAATGGCTAAATTCTTGCCGAGTTCCTCTAATATATTTGAAAATTCGTGAGTAGTCTTCTTCAGCAAACCCTTCTGATGCTGCTTTTAAAAACATTTGAGCCAGTGTCGAGTTTAAAAACAAAGGTTGGTTTTTCTCATATCCAGACTTAACTGCATACATTATATCTTTAGCAGCCAGGACAAGTCTAAAACTTGTAGGAAACTCTTCTGCTAAAAGTCTTTCTCCGTACTTCTCAATCAGACTTTTTAGCCATAGACGATTAGCAACTTCAAACAGCTTTGACGGTGATACACCCCACGACTCCACTAGAGATATCGATTCTGATAAAGCCGCTGCAGACATAAAAAAGAGACTATTGATAGCCAGCTTTACCGCTGAGGCCTCCTCTGGTTTTCCTATATATACAACTTCCCTGGAGAAACTCATCAGGACTTCGTTTATCCTATCAATGACTTCTCTTCTCCCACCAGCAAGAGACAATAAGTTGCCTCTTTCCGCATCTCTGGGACCACCCATTACAGGAATAGCTAAATACTCTACAGCTTTCTTATCAAAAAGAGAGGACATTTCCTGAGTATGCATGGGCGTAACAGTGCTATGATTAACAATGATCTTTCCCGGTGATATTCCATCATATACGCCTTTCTCACCTAACAAGACCTGTCTAGAAGCATTGTCGTCAGCAACCATAAGGTGGATGATATCTGCCTGTGCTGCCACTTCATAGGGTGACTCTGCAAGCTCCGCTCCAAACTCTGTAAGACCAACCGCTTTTGATGTGGTCCTATTCCAGACAATAATCTTAAAGCCGTGCTCAAGCAGGCGTTTAGCCATGGGATAACCCATCATTCCTGTACCAATAAAACCAATCTTCATGACATATGGATATTCTCGTGTGGACTTAAAAATGTATAACAGAGTTTACATAAATTAAAATATGGTGAGAACATGAGAGTCGAGGAGGCTGCCGAAACAATAACAAAAAAACTAGAAGAGAAAGGGTATAAAACTAAACAATTGAAAGACGCAGAAGGCTACAAGATTGAAGTGGACATACGGGGCAGGAAAGCTGAGATAAGGTTGATCGAAGAAGAGCAACAGCTAAAGGAACTTCACTTAAGGTACGAGAATGTTCCAGGCGTAACAATACTCAAATGTGAGAGATATGACACAATTCTAAAGTGTATAGAGGAGCTAGTAAATACCCTAAAAGCATAGAAAATTTTTTACATTTGAACAAAAGAGGGACACAATACTAATTTCAAGGATCAAAGACTAAAATATAGTATGAGGAAAATCGACCTTGAAACATTTCTTAGCAAAAAACCACTAATAGGAATGGTACATCTTCTTCCACTGCCAGGCTCTGTAAATGCCCTTCCTCTTCAAAAAGTTCTAGATAGAGCTGTTAAAGATGCAAAGACCATAATTGAGGGCGGAATGGACGCGGTTCTCGTCGAGAATTATGGTGACAGACCTTTCAGGAAAAGAGTCGAACCTATAACAGTTGCTTCAATGACGCTTATCGTAGCAGAAATTTCGAGAAAAATTGAAGCTCCAGTAGGAGTAAACGTGCTCAGATATGATGCTGTCTCCGCTCTCTCTATAGCTCATGTTACTGGTGCAGATTTCATAAGGTCCAACGCTTATACAGAAACGGTAGCGACTGGAGAAGGTATACTCGAACCCATAGCATGGGAAGTTCAGCAGCTCAAAAAGAGGCTAAACTCGGAAACCGCTGTTTTCGCCGATGTTCTTGTAAAGCATGGAGTTACGCTTTCAGCACATGGAGACGACTACTATCATGCTGCAAAAGAAGCGGTCGAAAGGGGGTTAGCTGATGCAGTAATAGTTACGGGGAGAATAACGGGAGAACCCCCGCAGCCAAAACATATTCTTGAAGCGAAGAAAAGTGGTGCACCAGTCTTGCTGGGTAGCGGGATGGCTCCAGAAAACGCCCACCTATATAGAGAAATTATTGACGGAGCAATTGTTGGTACTTATCTGCATGAACGTTCTGACTGGAGTGCACCCATAAGTTTGGAGAGAGTTCGTAAGCTTGTTAGAAGTTTTAGGGGTCGGGAGGCCTAGCGCCGATCATCTTTCTCGATGGGCGCAGCCTCCTCATCCCCCAAATCTAATAAAACAATTATACTTATTTTGATTTATAGTTAGATTGCTACATTAGGTATAATAGTTAGAACTATAATCCTATATTATAGAGTGGGAAATGACTAAATTATCAATGATTGTTGGATTTATTGTATTTTTTGTATTATCTTTTACAATAATTAGCTATATTGCTGCAATGGGTTGTAGCGTACGTGCCGTAGAAGTGTCAAACTATGAGAATAAGGGCGATAAAGCTCTCATAACAGTTAGGATATATATAGTCAACGATGCTCCTGTTCCAGCAAAGATTAACGATATAAAGCTCTACATTTACGATCATGGGACCTTTAGGGGATACGACATTGGTTATGTCACTGTTCCAGCAAGGCATGACAAAATAATTGAGTACCAGGTAGAAGTATCAGCTAGCGAAGTAAAAGACAAAATTCGGCTGGAAGTTGAGTGGAGTTATCCATTAACCGTTTTCTTCCTCTATGACCTATACAATATTGAAACCAAATACGAAGTCGAAACAAGCGTCTTAACGGGAAAATATTTTATATGGGCTGGATGGAACACAACATATATTTCATCAAGCAAGTGTACATCTTATATTGTCAGGACAAATCCTCCAACATCTTTCACACTCTCAATATATAAAGAAATAGCTGGCTTCGGTCCACGTCTTATCAATGAGATAAAGGGTGAAGGGATACTAGTTGATGAGTTCTGTCCACCCGAGCCCTCAGGGCTGAGAACTAAAGGATATTTTCTGGAGGTGAGGGTTGAGGATGTAACGTGGAGGCAGCCCGAAGGCTACCCGCCAAGGCTATATGTAAGACCTTAAAGATATAATGATATTTTGCAACGGAACTATTTTATGGGTTTAAATGCTGTACATTGTATTCACTACAGGCAAATGCAATCTGAAATGCAAATATTGCGGAGGAAGCTTTGATCAAGCGATCGTACCCTGGAGCGTAAAATACGACCCGGGTCTATTGAAAAACCTTATTGAAAAAGACAATGATGCAATAGTAGCTCTTTATGGCGGGGAGCCTCTCCTTAACATACCGTTCGTAGAATGGATACTTGAAAATGTGAGGGCAAAGCATTTCGTAATTCAGACAAATGGCCTGTTGGCGAAATCTCTTGATATTAAGTATTGGAAGATGTTCGATGCTGTGTTGTTCTCGATAGATGGGAGGGAGGAAATCACAGACAAGTATCGGGGAAAGGGCGTTTATCGAAGAGCGGTCGAAAATGCAAGATGGCTTCGAGAAAACGGCTATGAGGGAGACCTTATAGCCAGAATGACGGTTACGGAAGACTCTGACATATATCTGGATGTTAAACACCTCCTGGAACTTGGGGTCTTTAGTAATGTTCATTGGCAACTCGATGTTGTGTGGAGTGACAGGTGGAAGGCTTTCGAAAAATGGAGGGATGCAAACTATATACCTGGCTTAAAAAGGCTTAAAGAACTTTGGGTAAAAGAAGCATCCAGAGGAAAAGTTCTAGGTATTGCCCCCTTCAAAGCTGTTGTCTCACAATCCATCTGGGGTGTTTACAAAGGATTGCCCTGCGGTTCAGGACAGGAGTCAGTATCAATACTCACAGACGGCAGGGTTGTCGCATGTCCCATAGCGGTATACGAGAAATGGGCACAGTTGGGTCAACTGGGAAAAGTGGGCTACGTCGACCTTATTGATAGGGTACTTATAGGCGAACCATGTAGGTCCTGTCCATACTATAGGTACTGCGGTGGAAGGTGTCTCTACGCTTATAAAGAAAGATTGTGGGGAGAGGAGGGTTTCAAAAAGGTGTGTAAGGCTACAAAAGCTTTCATAGAAATAGTCTTAGAAACGGTACCTCGGTTTCTCCGTCTCTTGGACGAGGGAATAATTTCGAAGGAAGAATTATACTATCCCCCCTTTAACAATACTGTAGAGGTGATTCCTTGAGCAAAGATCACATAAAGATTCTGAGCCTGGCTTCCAGCCACCTAACAAGGGCTGAAGAACTTTTCGAGAAAGGAGAAGAATTCCATGACGAGGCTGTTCTCGCGGCGCAAGAAGCCTACAATGCTATATCAAGTATCCTAGAGACCGATGACATACTCGTAGTATTGCCGGTCTTGCCGCAAAGAATGTGGGGAGAACTATTAAGGCTTAACGAGATAAAAAGAACAATAAGTGCAATGGAGGGAGAGAAGGCTCTCGAAGCCGCAAGAGAGGCTGTGGAGATAGCTACGGCTCTAATTCTTTACAGCTTTGATACAGTAAATAAAAAATAGCTGCTATATCGATAAACCCCTGTGATTCCTCCAGAACTGGTTACAGAAATAGTATTTGTTACAGCAAGCGGAGCTCTGTCACCTGGACCTTTAACTTTCTCTGTAATCATAGGAGGCAAAAAGCGAGGGTGGAAGTTTGGAGCAATGGCAGCTACTGGTCATATGGCGTTCGAATTCCCTCTCTATATGTTGCTAGGCATAGGTGCTGCCTGGATATTTATCTTGCTTGAAGTAAAAACAATAATATCGATAATCGGAGGTTTAGTTCTACTTATATACGCTCTCTTGAGCATATTGGATGTTGTAAAACACAAAAACGAAACGGGTACACAGACAAAAGCGCTTACATCATCAGGTTTTGTTGCAGGTTTCATGTTTACAGCTTTCAACCCATACTTTATCATATGGTGGGCAACAGCCGGACTAAAGCTTGTCACAGATATAGTCGCTTATGGAGGGATATACTATCTTCCAT
Organism: uncultured Thermofilaceae archaeon; assembly: GCA_964546235.1. Taxonomy (GTDB): domain Archaea; phylum Thermoproteota; class Thermoprotei; order Thermofilales; family Thermofilaceae; genus JALVKT01. The sequence continues at coordinate 12,223 of CAZJJA010000033.1, forward strand.
TTGCTTATTCCATCCACGTTTGGATGGACTACGTGTGGCTGGCTTTTATAGCTTATCTAGCTTATAGGGGTCGTAAAATTGGAAAACGCATAATGGATCTAATACAGGTGTTCCTAGCTGTGGTGATGATATACTACGGTGCCATCTTCCTCTATGAAGGTTTTATGTTTTTCAAGTAAAAGTTTGAATATACCCCATATTTGTTTTCTTATGACCTACATGTTTGACGTCGTATTCATACATGCTCCTAGCGTCTACGACTTCAGAAAGCTGAAAAGAGTCCATTATGGACCCATAAGTGATGTTGTTCCTTCTACACCAGTATTTGACATGTATCCTTATGGCTTTTTTTCTCTGGCAACATATTTAGAGCTAAACGGTTTCAAGACGGGAATATTTAACATAGCTGCCAGAATGGTAAATAATCCTCGCTTAGATGTAGTGAAGCTTCTAAAGAATATAAAAGCGAATGTTTATGCAATCGATATTCACTGGCTTGTCCACGCGCACGGAAGCATAGAGATAGCCAAGCTTATCAAGGATATGCACAGAAAACCCGTCATTGTGGGAGGT
>CAZJJA010000034.1:0-12381 GCA_964546235.1 uncultured Thermofilaceae archaeon
TTTCCTCTAAACTTTGTATCAGCTGTTTTTTCTGTAATAAGTGCTCCTGTAAAAGGTCTAATTCCTTCTTCAAAAGTTCCGCTTTATTTGAGAGCGATATCAGTTCTGCAGGATTTTCTATATATCGCTCTTCTATCCCTTTATTCCTGAGAAATTCTGAAATCTCAGTTTTTCTTTCTTGAAGTATACTTAGCTCGTTTTGGATTTCTCTAATTTTTTCTTCCAAAGACTTAATGTGATCCAGCGTATATTTGTACTCGAAATATAGGTCCTCTATAGAGGAAATCTCCTTTTTTATTTCGATAGATTCCTTATCTAGATTTTCTATTATTTCTTCGATTCGTGAAAAATCATCAAGATTTTTCCTTAGTTCTTGCAATTCTTTAGCATACTGAGAAATGAGATATATTTGCTCTTTTACAGCATCCAAATCCACCGATCTGAGTAGCGCTAATTCTCTTTCAAGGTTTTCTTTAGTTTTTACTATGTTTTCTAGTTTACCGTTTATCGACGTAAGCCTTTTTTCGAGTTCTTCAAGCTCCTTTCTATATTTGGTTATTAGTTGAGATTTATGAGCTGGAGTTAGTTCAGAACCGCAGAGAGGACATTTGCTTTCTTTTATTGTTTCAAGTTGATCTAGCCATTTTGTGATCTGTTTTTTTCTAGCTTTTATCTGTTCTGACTCTGATATCACGTCAGAGTGGAGCTTGAGAATTTCTCGCAGTTCTTTTTCTTTTTCATTTATTTTTTCTCCAATTACTTTTGGAAGACTTTCTATCTCGACATTTTCAAGATAGGGAAGTCTTTTCTTTATTCTTAAGATATCTTCTTCTATCCGCTTAATATCTTCTTCTCTTTGCGCAATTTTCTCCTTAATGCGTATAAGTTCCTCCTTTTTACAATAGAGTTGTTCCTTTTTTTGTTGTATTAAATCTATCTTTTTTGACAGCTCTTTATATTTCTCAGCAATAGATGAAAGTTCTTTTAGTCTTTTCTTCCTTGCCTCATACTCTGTATAAGTTTTTTCGATATCCGTTAGCTTGTTTAAGATTCTTATCAATTCTTGTAGTTCTTGTTGTATGCCTACATATTTTTTGATTCTTTCAAATTCATCTTTCTTTGCCTCATATTCTTTTTCTAGTTTTTCAAGAAAGTCTATCTCCTTTCTTACATTTTCTAGTTCTTTACATGCATCTTCGTATTTCGCCTTGAGAAATTCTAGTCTTTTTTTATAGTCTTCTAACTGTTTCCGCGCTTCTTCGAGATTTTTTAAAGCTTCTTCGAAAGTGGATTTTTCTTGAAGTAGTTTTCTGTATCGTTCATCTAACTTCAGTATTCGATTTCGTATTCTCGCAAGCTCTTCTGTAACATCACTATATTCCGACTTTAGTCTTTCTGCTGATTCAAGTTCCTTCTCGATGGGAATAAGCTTTTTAGCCCTATATTCGTTCAAGAGAAAACGCATATTCTCATAGGCTTTTTCTAGATCCGTTAATCGCAACAATTTCGCGATAAGCTCTTTTCTCTTTTGAGGCTCCATAGTTAACAGGCTGGCTATTTCGCCTTGCCTAACGTAGTAGGCAGAAAGAAACATGTTTCTATCTATTCCAAGTATTTTCTTGATTTCCTCATTTACAGACTTGACCTTTTTTGCAAGAAGGCTCCACGTATTAGTTTTCTGGCTAAAGATGTATAGAAAAGCGTCCGACTGGACTCTGTTTTTGTCGACAAGAACCCTCCTTTTAACCTTATATTTATTCCCGGAATATTCAAATTCGAGCTTTACCTCCATTTCTCTCGAATTTATTCTCACTATGTCGGAAAGCTTACCTCTAAGGCTTTCACCATATAAAGAAAAGAAGATTGCATCGAGAATACTACTTTTTCCGGCCCCATTAGGACCTACAATCGCAATCGAAGTTTTAGGAAAATCTATTTCCGCGAAAACATAGGAAGTAAAATTCTTTAATCGCAACCTTTTAATGAACACCCTGCTTCACCCTTTTCCTATAGTATTGCATTACAAGTTCAAACCCATCCTCGATACTACCCTCCTTACCGATGAGATCTAACAATTTTTCGGCTAAGTTGACTAGTTCTTCATTTTCTAAATATTTTAAAAACATTTCCCGTAGATCTATTGCTCCTTCATATCCATCTTCTTCGGAAACTGTACCCAAAATGGGTTTTGAAACACCGCTTATCCTCCGAAACCTCACCAGGAGGACTTGGTCTTTAAGAGCCATATTGATTTTCTGGATTACTTCTCTGCTGATATCCTCTCTTATATATACGTGAACTATCGGATTTTTTGTAGGATGTTTTGCTTTCTCTAGTTCAGCCATTATCCTGTCTACCAGGTATTTGTATTCAGCTTCTTCGGCCTCTACGATGATCTGTGGACGTATGTTTTCTAGCCTAATTTTTTCCACCTTAACTTTGTTCTCACCAACAACTTCTACAACGACTGGTCCTTTTCCTCTAAGCTTATATTCCTCGATTTCTGTTATGTCAACTATCTCAAGAGAACCTGGATATACTAGAAAACTTCCATTCAGTTTCTTATAGATAAAAGAGTGTAAATGTCCCATAGCGTAATAGTTTACATTTCTGGGTAATTCTTCCAAGGAAAATTCGCTAGCATATCTAGAAAAATTGGATAAACCTTGGTGCAGCATTAGTATTTTAAATCTATCTTTTTGCCTAAATTTTATGTCGACTTCCCTAAATAATTTCAACGCTTTTTCCCTAAAACTTCTCGGATGACTCTGAATTCCACAAATTATGTAGTCGTTGTTCTCGGCGCAGATATCTCCCGTCCATAGGTATTTTATACCCAGCCTAGCGAAAAGCATTAGAGGTGGTACATCACGTCTCTTGGGAAAATCATGGTCGCCGGAAATAGCATATATTTTTACGCCATTTTCGATCAAGCCTCTCACTGACTCTTCAAACTTCAAGAGTGCTTTGTTGGGCGGCCTCGATGAATCAAAAACATCTCCACTTAGCAACAAGATGTCTATTCCCTTCTCGAGCAACTTATTGCATGCTTCCTTAAATGCGTCATAAAAATCTTCTTCCCTCTCGCCTAGACCATACTGTCTTTTACCGAGATGAGAATCTGCTATGTGTCCTATTTTCACTTCCTCTATCACCCTACTAGGTCGTCAAGTGAACCTTCTTCCTCCATATGACCTCTACTCCACTCATCAACCACATTAATATCGCTACCGCCAAGTCTTCCTTCAAACTTATCTATTTTGACCATAACTGGCAGCGGAGTCATAGGTCCAATTATGATGGCTTCACCCACGTTCAGTGATGGAAGCTGTTGTAACAGGTCTTCGCTAAGCTGCTCACTAGCCTGCTGTACGTGTCTCTGGTCAGAGGGCTCTACAAGCTTTAAAATAATCATGTTGTTGACCTGGCTTAAAGCATCTGGGTCTAATCCCTTTGGACGTTGGCTTACGAGACAAAGCCCTACGCCAAACTTTCTCCCTTCACGTGCAATTCTCCCTATCCAATGTTTTGATAAGGTGCTCCTATCCTTTGGTGCGAGTATATGGGCTTCTTCTAGTATTAAGAAGACTGGTGTCGCCATGGATTCTACAACTTGTTCGTTTAGTCGAGCTCTTTTCCTCTCATATAGTATTCTTCTTAAATAATGACTAACTATGACGTCGGCGTCTTCTTCGTCAAACCTGCTAAGGTCGACTACGTTTATATAGCCTCTCCTAAGCAACATAAGCGCGTCTGGTGACTGCGAGTCTATAATGCCCTTTAATCTTTCTTCAAAATCTTCGATTCTAGAGAGCAGATTATATGCAGAATCCTTGAAACCTTTTAGAGTATCTGTGACCTTCTTATATATCTCCAAGTCCTCTACCTCTTCTAGGTCAGGCATATCGCTAGGCGGCTCGCCAGTGGCGACTCTATAAACAACATACTTTATAACATCCACGAATCTTGCAGGCGCAATGCTTGTCCTGTTACCCTCTACTGCCTCTTTGGCGACTTTATATGCTAGCCGGAAGATTCTTTCCTGTTTGTGTGCCCGTGAGTCGAGTCTCAATAAATGTCCTAGCTCTCCTAGACTCATATAGTAAGGATTAATTCTTGGTTCGAAGCTGTTTAGTTTATCAAAGTCGGACCTCACATAATCTGCGTGCATGTCAAAAATTACTAGCGTTGCTCCGATCTTCGATAACTCTCTACTTAACACTGCTACTGTATTGCTTTTGCCAGCTCCAGTTATGGCTAAAATAGCTAGGTGTCTAGTAACCATCATGTTTGCATCCAGGTAAACTGGTACATCTTCGTGAGAAAGAAGTCTACCTATTTTTATACAGCGTGAACCCTTTTTACCAAAAATTTTCTCAAGCAATGTGTTGTCAGCTTTATAGATTTTCGTTCCAGGAGGTGGAGGAATTCGGGGAATTCTAAAATTCTTCGCATCACCTAGTATCTTGATTACTCCTCTAACATACTCGTTTCTTCCCCTGTCAAGCACACGTATCTTGTCTATGACATCTACGTCGTATATCTCTCCCGTTAAAGCTGCATTTCCTCTCACAACATATTCTACCATTCCTAGAACTTCTATCCCGTCATACCGCAGGATAACATATTCTCCAGTCCTAGGAGGAATTTTCGAAAGAAAAGGAGCTATAGTAGTTGTGGGTTCTCCAACAACACGCCCAACTTCATTAGAGTGTATTCCACTCATAAGTATCCCCTAACCTTACCCAACACATCTAATCCCAACATACCTGCTAATGCCTTCACATCATTATTCCTAACTATAACGTCGCGATGAGCTACTCTTAACACATAAGGATAGCCTCCAGCACTTATACTGGACATCAGGGCAAGATATTCCTTAATCTCTTTCTCAGATATATATGGAGCTTCAACCCTGAGAACAGGACCCTTTTCGTCTAACCGGGCATAGTAGACAAAAATCGGTACTCTTCTGATCTTATCAAATATCTCGAAGAATTCCAGTCCCTTTAAGTACGAGCTACCCGCAGTATAAAAGCCCGGTCCAATCGTGTAACGTTCTAGTATCGCTATATCTGCTATAGTCTTGTGAAAAACCGAATTATCTGTCGAATTCTTCGCTACCCACAGTATCCTCCCCGCAAATTCTGGATCCAATAATAGAGATAGCGTAGATAAAAGCTCAAAGATCTCTATGGTTAAAATCCTATGATTTATATTTTCACCGTCCCTTTCAAGCATCTCCATTACTATCTCTCTTGAAATCACGTCCACATTTTCTTCTGCTTCCCGGAATCTTTCTCCAAATGTTTCTTCGATATATCTAATATCTTTAGTAGAATACGTGAAATATCTTCTCGGCATCCGCGGCATAGAGTGCAACAGAGACCCGTCAAACAACACTACGATATCCTTGTTTTCTTTAAGGGCTTTTAGCGCTGTTTTATACTCTAATATCTCCATATATAGTTTGGATCTTTCCTTAGGTAGCCAATATGGTACAATGATATCGGCAAATCCCGAAGCATCAACTCTAAGCAATCCTTCATCGGCCAAAACTATAACTTCGGCGTTTGCAACGGTGAACATCGTCCCCTTATATTCTATATAATTTACACTACCGTCTACACCTCCAACAATTTTATCAGTAACCGTCTTATGTGAGAACATTTCCCAAGGAATGTTTTTTATCTCGTCCTCTATCTCTAGTTCTTCGCCAGCAAATATCTTTGATTTTGCAATAATCCTGTCGTAATTTTTTATGACATAATCAATCACAATATCTCGTAACATTATCCCGGAGAAAATAGTAACGAACTCATATATCTCTACAACTTAAAAAAATAGAAACTAAAAACATTTCGTAAAATTAAACTATTAAGCTTCAAAATATATAGCTAGACACATATGCGCCTATTCTTCTCACACCCTCTTCGATCCTCTCCTCCGGCTCGCTCACAAATGTCATACGGATGTGTCCTCTACCCCGCTCTCCGAAGAATATTCCAGGAATAACAACTACGCTCTTCCTATACAATAACCTGTTAGCAAATTCTTCGTCGTTTCTGCCCATTGCTTCAAGGTAGCTTCTGATATCTACGAAAAAGTAGAATGCGCCTTCAGGCATAACAGTTTTTGCTTCAGGAAGATACTCTTTTATCAGCTTGTACATTAGGTCTCTACGCTTCCTATATGTTGGAATCACAACATCTCTTAGGTATCTATCCTTGATCCCATCCTGATAGAACCTTATCATAGCTATTTGCCCTACAGTGTCAGGTGCGAGAGAAACATATTGTTTAATTCTCTCCATAGCTTCAATAGCTTCCTTTGGACCTGTAACGTATCCTAGCCTAAAGCCTGGAATGGAGGCTTCTTTGCTAAAACTGTTTATGGTTATGGTCCTGCTTCTAGCCTCAGGAAACTTATCAACCCATGGAGTAGGTCTACCATAGGATATGTGTTTATAAACGGCATCAAATATAATCCAGAAGTCATACTTTACGGCTAAATCAACCAACTCCTTTACAAATTTCTCGGTTACTATACGTCCCGTAGGATTATCTGGACTTAGAAGAATAAAGGCCTTTGTTAACGGTGATACAACTTTTTCTACATCCTCGATATTAGGTTGATAACCGTTCTCTACGGTAACTGGAACTCGCCTTATTTTACCGTTGAACAATTTTATTGCTTCACTATATCCGAGATAAGTTGGGTCCAGGATTATCACTTCTTCGTTTGGCTCTAATACTGTTGCCAGTGCAAGGTATATTCCTTCTGTACCACCGTTCACAATTAATATCTCCTCTGACGGGTCGTAATCGACGCCCCAATATTTCTTCAAATCTTCGGCTATAAGCTCACGCAACTCCATCAATCCTCTAGTGCTACCATAAGCGACTGTTTTCTGTGGATTCTTTTTCAGATTATCTACAAGAAACTCGATTACCTCTTCTGGCGGAGGCAGGCTCGGAGCTCCGCCACCAAAGCTTATGATATCTTCCTTTCTTCTAGCTTCATCTAATAGAGCGGCTATTCTTCTTATCGGAGAAGCCTTTATCAGAGAGGGTCTGGACGAGAGTCTCGGCATACAATAATTATAGAGGCAAGAGGTCTAAATTACTTTGGATTCATAAAATATAATTTTCCAAAAATGTTTATTTAGAACTTTCATCTGATTCTTTTGCTCTATTTAAAAATTCTTCAATAATCTCAGTAGATCTCCCAGAAGCCTTGTATAGATAAAGAAGGTCCTCTACAGCTTCTTTAATCTCATCACGCTTTTTCGCATCACATTTCATGAAAATCTCCAAGGCTTCATCAATTCTGTTTCCTTCAATCAAGATGACGACAAAGCGTGGAATTGACAAAGTTGTGATTTTGCCTTTCTCTATAATTAAAACATACCCAGCTTCATAGTCTACCTCATACTTTATTTCTTCTATTTTTCTTCTTTTGGTTGTTTTTCGTAACTCCTCCAGTGCCTCTTTTGAAATAACCTTGTCTATCCCATAGACGCTAGCAGCCTTCTCAACTTTTTCAAGATATTTTTTGCCTAGCTTAGATATCTCAACTAAATCGTCAAAAGATAGGGGAAGTTTAAAGACTCTCCCATAGATAACTATCTGGGGCGATATTCCTTTAATATTTTTTGTAGGCATTCTCACGTCGAGAAAAGCGTCATAGGTAAATACTACAACTGTTTTTTTACGCCCTTCAGGCGTACATATTCTGACAGCTTCATCCCAGAGCTTGGCTGAAATCTCTCCTAGAACAAGGTGTTTTCCAGCTTCAAGTGATGTACAATTAAAAATAGACGCTAAGGTACAAGCCATACCCTCCACAAATCCCGTAACCTCATAGACTTTAAAGGCAAGCCATTTTTCAGGCTCTATCTGTATCTCAACGTCGAAAGAAGAGGTAACTACAATGTTGTTTTTTTCAAAGAATTTTTTTAGCTTCTCCTCGTCAACGCAAGATTTTTCGAGACCGAGCCACGCCAATAAGGTTCACCCTGTAAATAATTTATTTAGACGCTAATAAGAGACTCACTTATTATATTGAAACTTCTTTAACAATATCTCGGCTACTTCTTCTAACACTTCCATGTATCCTTCAGCCTTAAGTGGCGACTCAGCAACTGTAACTGCACCATGACCGTGCAATATTGCCGAATTTACTCCATCTTCTTTGAAGACTTCAGCAACAGCCTTTGCAAGCTCTAAAGATCCTGGTTTCAAAGGAGGAACTATAGCTATCTTATTTCTAAAGAAAATTTCGATCTCAGCAAAGCCTTCTAGATTTATGCCCAGAAGAGATGCTGCTACAACAGACCTAGGATGTGCATGAACAATCCCATATACATCCTTCCTAGTCTCATAGATGAGAGCGTGCATTCTCCATTCACTGGAGGGCCTAAACCTGCCCTTTCTAAGAATAACGCCATCATTTCTCATTAAAATCAAAGATTTTTCATCGATAATAGACCTGTGTACGCCTGAAGGTGTTATCAAGAAAGCATCATCTGACACGCGAGCACTAACATTACCAGAAAAGGAAGAAACAAGACCTAGCTCATACAGCCGTCGGAGCGAAAATACCACCTCTTTTGCAAGGGATTCATACAACATAATCCGTGACCAAGATATGATAAGGTATCAGAAAATATTAAACATACAGTATTCTCTAAAGATAACTGGGCCGATGAAGAACCATTGCAGCGCGTAAAAATGAAGAAAAGGTTTCCGGGACGAGGCCCTAAACTCTTCTTCCTCTTCTACCGCCAGGCTTTCTTATAGTGTCTGTCGGCAGTGGTGTGACATCTTCTATCCTGTCGACCATGAGCCCTGCTCTCACTAGGGCTCTAATAGCAGGTCCTGCACCTGGACCAGGAGTTTTAGGACCATATCCACCTGGGGCTTTTACTTTTACATGAACGACTCTTATACCCTTATCTAATGCTATCTTTGCCGCTCTCATTGCAGCCTGCATTGCAGCCCATGGCGAGGGCTTATCTCTGTCAGCCTTAGCTACCATGCCGCCAGAGACTCTTGCGATAGTTTCGGCTCCTGAAAGATCTGTGATGTGGATAATTGTGTTATTATAGCTTGCATATATCCACGCAATACCTACATCTCCTCTTCTCTTAGTTTTTCTCTGCTCGCCTTGCTTCTGAGACATATTTATTCACCCTCACCTTCAACTTCCTGTTGTTCAAGTCCCCTTTTAGCATAGGGGGATAATGGATAATAACTTATTCCCTCTTCTTCCTCTCTGGAGACAAGATAACCAGGGCTTCTAACCCTCCTGTTGAAGATTGCAATATGACCATGTGTTATGAGCTGCCTTGCTTGGTATATGCTGTGTGCTAATCCCTTCTTGTAGACTATGGTCTGAAGTCTTCGCTCTAAGATATCCCTAACAGTCAAATCTAGGATATCATCTAACGTACTTTCTTCGCTTGGAAGAACTCCAAGCCTATAGAGCTTGGCTATGAGTGGACGCTCATACTTTACTCTTTCCTCCTGAGGAAGGGCTAAAAGTTCTCTGGCTCTAGCCCTAATGTTTCTCAGAAAAGACCTTGCAATCCATAATTCTCGCTTGTTTCGAAGACCATACTCTCCAACAAGCTGCATTTCTTCGAGTAATCTCTCACGCCTCCAGGGGTGTGTTGGACCGCGCCACTTTTTACGGGGTTTTTTGGGATCTCCCATCTAATCACCTCGACTTTCTTCTCTTCACACCTAGAGTGATACCAGTCCTACCTGTTGTACGTGTACGTTGTCCTCTAACTTTAAGACCATACATATGCCTTACTCCCTTATACGATCTGATGCTCTTCATAAATTCTATATCGCTCCTTACAGCGAACACTAAGTCAGACGTTATCAGGTGTCTGTCCACGCCTAGGAACGGGTCTTTTCTTCTGTTCAACATCCATGGGGGAAAACCAAGCTTATCGATATTTCTCAACGTCTCATCGAGCTTCTCTATCTCTTCGTCGCTGAGACTCCCTAAAAGCCTATTAGGATCTAAGCCCAGTTTTCGGCAAATAGCTCGGGACAAGTTTATGCCTATTCCTTTAATGCCCGTTAGAGCATAAACTAGTGCCTTATCTCCCGGGAGATCTACTCCTGCAATCCTTATGATATATCTGAACTCCTCAGCCATATATACCCGCATAGACACCATTATCTACTGTAATAAATTTTATTCGCTCAAAAACAATGTGTGGCGCCGGGGCCGGGATTCGAACCCGGGCGCCCCTGATGAGGCATCGGATTTCTTACCAGGCTTTCCGCCTTTACGATCTCAAGTCCGACCCCTGTGGACGGGACACAAGTTGTCCCTTGGTCCGCTCGGGCACCCCGGCTCGATTTTGATGATATTCAATCGTTAATATACCTTACCAATCCTTGTCTTGTATTTTTTGCCTAGATAGTGTGAGAGAGAATAAATGTTTGCATAATAGTTGAATGGTCGATGGAAGACGGTATCACATATGAAATAGTAAGAGATCCCAGAGACTACTGGAAGATACTCGATGTTATGAAAGACGCGTGGTCTATGAAAGACTATACAGAAGCTGTCCCCCCACACATGCTGAAAGCCGTTGCAGATAACGGAGGATTTTTAATGATTGCTAGAAAAGGCGAAGAAATTGTAGGTTTTGTCTTTGGGTTTACTGGAAGAGATGAGCGTTATGGTTTTTATCATTACTCACATATGGTTGGTGTAAAAAAGGCATATAGGGGTAAAGGGATAGCTCTTAGGTTAAAGCTTGAACAGAGAAAATGGGCGCTCTCTCAAGGCTTTAAGTTAATTGTTTGGACTTATGATCCTCATCAGGGGCTTAACGCTAGGTTTAACTTTGGAAAACTTGGCGTTATTAACCGTAGATTTTATCCTGATTATTATGGTGAAATGCGAGACGGGATAAACGTAGGCGTCCCCTCTGATCGCTTTAAGGTAGAGTGGTGGATTACAAGCAAAAGAGTTATAGACAGAATTGAAGGACGCGATCTACCTCCCATGTTTGACGATGTTAAGGATTATGCATTCTTTCCAGTTATAAGTGGACTTGACGGTGATGTCAGAGTAGTGAAAAACATTCTCCTAAACAAGGACAAGGACCTTGTTCTCGTAGAATTTCCAGGAGACATTAATTTTGTAAAGAAAATAGACATCAAAAAAGCAATAAAGTGGAAGCTTGATCTTCGCGAAGTTTTCAACTTCTATCTGTTTCATGGCTATAAGGTTGTTGAACACATATCTCTCATAGAGAATGAAGAGAGAAGAAATTTCTACCTGTTATGGAGGGCAAGTCTTGACGCTATTCTCAGGGGTGAGTATCCTTGGAAATAAGAAAAGTTGAACTATACCTTTTAGACATGAAGCTTAAAGAGCCTTTCAAAACAAGCTTTGGAGTTACAGACGTCAGACCTGTTGTTTTAGTTCGTGTCGAGGAGAGAGGCGGAGAAGAAGGATGGGGAGAACTTGTAGCTGGACATGGACCTTGGTACAGCTATGAGACATACGAGATTGATTATTTGGTTTTAGAAAAATACATTGTTCCTCTAATAATCGGAGAGAACTTGAAAGACATCACAGATTATGTGAAGCTTGTTTCAAAGATCAGAGGATACCCAATGGCAAAGGCTGCTGTAGAAGAGGCTCTGTGGGACCTTTATAGCAGAGAAACAGGCATTCCTCTTTCAAAACTTTTCGGTGGAGTAAAAGAAGAGGTTGTTTCAGGAGTTAGTATTGGTATTAAGCCTAATGTTGAGATGCTTATAAAAGAGGTATATAGGAGGCTGGATGAGGGGTATAGAAGAATAAAGATCAAGATTGAACCTGGAAAAGATGTCGTTTTAGTTAAGAAAATTAGAGAAGAGTTTGGCGATATACCGCTTCAGGTCGACGCAAATAGTGCTTATACAATCGCAGATATGGATGTATTTTTGAAACTAGACAAATTCGGGTTATTAATGATTGAACAACCTTTAGGATACGACGATTTGTTACATCACAGTATATTGTCGAAAAAACTAATAACACCGATATGTCTTGATGAAAGTATAAAGAACCTGCATGACGTTATATTGGCATATAAACTTGGTTCTGCTGAGATAATAAACATAAAACCAGCCCGTGTAAGTGGTCCTTTCGAATCCAAGAAAATACTTGATGTTGTTTCAGGACTCGGTCTTGGTGCATGGATAGGCGGTATGCTTGAAACCGGGATTGGAAGAGCATTTCTCGTTGCACTGGCTTCTCACCCCTCTGTCACATATCCAAATGACATTTCTGCTAGTGACAGATACTGGAATGAAGATATTGTTGAACCGCCTTGGATCTTGACAAAAAATGGCACTATAG
>CAZJJA010000035.1:0-12161 GCA_964546235.1 uncultured Thermofilaceae archaeon
GGATGGGTTGAGCTAGGTGATGTTGAAGAGCTGATTGTGAAGGGTAGAGCTGGTGTTGTCAGCTTTGAAGAGGGTATAAGCGGCTCTTGAAGAGTGTTTGGTCTACGTTTACTGTGGCGTCTGTGGTTTTTGTGTCTGGATCACTTGAAGTGTTGGTTGGAGCTGAGCGGTTTTCATTGTCTGCTAGCGGTGGATTCTTCTTGGATGACCGTGACGGTTTCCTAGATTATCTTAGAGGTAGGATTCGGGATACTGGCTTTGATGATATTAGACGTGGGCTTTTGAGGTCTATTTTGGGAAATTTCTTGCGTGATGTTTACTGGATGTATGGCAAAACTCCGGATAGGAAGTTTGTAGAGAAGCTTGGGTTTGAGTCCTTTAGGGCGTGGCTTTATGAACGTGCTAGTGTGGGTCGTGTATTTGTTCCACAATCCTTTGGTGATGTAGACGATAGGATAGTACTGGCATGGAAGTATATTTTAGATAGAGCTGATAGGGTTGGACCAAAAATTGTCGAAGAGCAAAGGATGTTAGCGGAAGCTAAATTTGATTTAATCTAAGTCAATAAAGGTGTGTGGTAGAGTTTAGAGGCTTCTTAAATGCTATTATATTGTTTTTAAGAAATCCTGACTTAATTATTAAAAATAAAAAATTATTTTGCCAACTTTTTCTTGAATTCTTCGAGGGCTTCTACTACAGTCATTGCATTGATTTCTACTCCTTTCTTCTTTAGCGAGTCTGCTAGCTGTACTATCTGGGGTGGCTTGATAGCTGCCTTTCTTAATATATCTATTGTTGTCATTACTTCACGTGTTGGGCCATCCATTGCTATTTTTCCATCTGCTATCAGGATTACTCTCCTAGCTACTTCCACTACGAATCTCATGTCGTGTGTAATGACGATTATCGTGAATCCTTCTTTGTTTAGCCTCTTGCACAGGTCTGCGAGGATCCATCTGCCTTTGTGGTCCTGTCCTGTTGTTGGCTCGTCTAGTAGAAGGACTTTTGGCTTCATTGATAGTACGGAGGCGACTGTTAGAAGCTTCATTTTACCGTAGTCTAGGTCGTATGGATGTGTTTCTTCGTAGCCCTCTAATCCTACTAAGCTGAGAGCCCATTGTACTCTTTCCTTTATTTCTTCTTCACTTAGCCCGAGATTTATGGGACCATAGGCTACCTCGTCCCAAACCTTGCTCTCGAATATCTGGTGGTTGGGGTTTTGGAAAACATATCCCACTCTCTTGACGATCTCGTGTGTGGGTACTTGTTTGGTGTCCATTCCCTCTACAAGTATTCTGCCCTTTGTAGGCTTGTAGAGCCCGTTCATGTTTTTGGCGAGAGTGCTTTTACCTCCACCGTTCTGTCCTATAAAGGCAATTAGATCTCCTTCAAATACTTCGAGGCTTACACCTCTTAGTGCCCAGAAGTTCGACTCAGGATATTGATACCAGACGTCCTCTACCTTTATAATCGGATCCGCCATACCTAGCTCACCCCTAATGCCTCAGCATATATTTTAATAGCTTCTTCCAATGTAATCGGAACCTCCAGCTCGGTTCCGAGCTCCCTATTCAGGTAATATGTAAGCTCTGTGACAGAAGGTGGATCTACTCCCAGTGACTTGAGTTTTTCAACTTGGGTAAGGACTTCTTTAGCTGACCCGTATGCCTTTATTTTCCCTTCGTCAAGAAGCAAAATATTGTCTGCGAATGTAGCGAGTTCTTCTATCTCGTGTTCGACCACTACGATTGTTGAACCCTCTTGTGCAAGCTTCTCAATGACAGAGAATACCTCAAACTTTCCTATTGGGTCAAGCTGTGCTGTTGGCTCGTCTAAGACAAGGACTTCTGGCCTTATTGCAAGAACTGTAGCAATAGCTAGTCTCTGCATTTGCCCGCCTGAGAGTTCGAATGGAGACCTATCTTCTAGCCCCTGTAGTCCGACCTGTTCTATGACCTCCTTGACTCTTTTGTAGATTTCTTCCTTGGGGAAACCCAACATCATTAAACCGAAGGCTACCTCTTCCCAAACCGTCAATGCAAGTCCTGACATCTGTTCTTCGGGGTCTTGGAATACGAGTCCCACCTTTGTTGATAGTTCTGCTACGGTATGTTTTAATACCTCCATGCCTGCGACCACAACTTTTCCTCCATATTTTCCACCATAGAAATGGGGTACAAGGCCGTTTAGGGCTTTGCATAGCGTTGATTTTCCTGCGCCGTTCGGTCCTATTATTCCGAGGACTTCTCCCTTGTAGACATCGAAGCTTATGTCGTATAGGACATACTCTCTCGTTGGGTAACTATATGTCAGCCTTTCTACCTGTATGACTGGCTCTGGCATACTCTCACGCCCATATCCACCTTAGATGTGTAAACGGCGAGTAGCCTATATTAACGTAAACCCACGCCAGGACTATTGTTGAAACAATTATGAGTGCTAAGAAGATCCAGTCTGGGGCTTTTAACTCTGCCTCGTAGAGTAGCGTCTTTTTTACAGGGGCGCTGAATCCTCTGGACTCTAGGGTTATAGCTCTGGTTTGAACCTTGTTTAGTGCGCTTAGTGTGAGCGGTATAACTACTGCAAGGTAGTTCTTGATTCTACCAACTATGTTTACATCCGTCCTAAGTCCTCTTGAGATCTGTGCCTGCATGATTGTGTTTGCCTCGTCTGCGAGAAGCGGGATGAACTGAAATGTGGCTATTGTCATGTATATGACCTTAAAGGGAACTTTCATCTTGAAGAGTGTTGTGACAAGCTTTGCCTGGTTTGTTGATAAGTAGAATAGCAGAGCTGAGGAAATCGCAACAGATATTCTAAGTGGCCATGTGATACCCCATCCCAGGCCTTCTAGATATACTGGAAGTTTCACCCCGAAGAGATCAATTTCCGCTATTACTGTCTCGTTCCATGGGAAACCGAATGGTAGGGCGAGAATTAGGGTTGCTAGAGCGATCCATGGGACAACTATGATTAGGAGTGTCATAATGATTGGCTTGGAAACTCTGGCATATACTGCCATCGCTAAGGTGACTGCTAGAAATATTAGGTTAAGTATTGGGTCGTAGAAAATATAGACTATTATTGTTGCCCATAAGAAGTAGAGAAACTTTACGCGTCCATCAAGTCTCTGTATAATGGTGTCTGCTTCGACAGCTGTTCTCTTAAGTAGCGATACTCCTACAGACAAAAAATTCACCTATAAAAAAAATAATTTATTTTACTAGAATAAATCTTTTCGGTATTCTCTGAGCGATTATAACTGATATAATAAAGCTTATGGGCTTATCAATAATCTCTGTAGACACGTTTTGGAGATAGTTGGCTAGGTAGAAGTTGCCTGTAGATTTTAGTACCCACGCATAGACAGCTGCTGGCAGTGGCTTCACTAGGGGTCCCCCTCCGAAAATTCCGATCGATATTGCTGTTGTGAATATCGGGTATACCAGTCCGTACAGGATTATCATCATTATCCATGTCATTGGCTTCTTGAGGTCTGTCCATCCCATCTTCATCATGAAGTAAGCTATAAGTGCGATTGCTACGTTAGCAAAACCCCATACCCAAGCGGGTAGACCCCAGACTGTGAGTGCCATGATAATGTTATAGAGAAAGCCGCCTGCTGCTCCTACCCAGAATCCGCCTATCAATGTTCCGAGAATTGTAGCCCAGGTGTCGCCCCAGATTGGGGCTTTGAGAGCCTCGACTATGACTCCGCCCACATAGTTTAGGGCGGCGATGGTGGGAATGAGAACAACGGCGATGATTGCTTTGCCCGTTGGCGATATTTCTACTACTTCAACTTCTTTCTTCTCTTCGGCCATGTTGGCCTACCAAATATATATTTGGTGAGTAAAGCATATTAGTTTTTTTATTTATGACCGAAAAGTTTATTCGTATTCTCTTTGAAAACAACTATAAACTATAGATATTAATGTATTCTCTATTTAATTTTGGGAAAGAGTCTTGAAAAGCATCATTGTAAGAGATGTGGATATTATACTCACGTTAAAATCAAAAAACAATATCGTCAAAAACAAATCCATTTATGTAAAGGACGGGGTTATTAAAGCAGTTGGAGAATATAATGAGCTTAAGAAAAAATTTGGTTCTCCAGATGAAGAAATAAACGGTAGGGGAAAAATCGCTCTCCCAGGATTTTATAATCTGCACACACACGTCGCCATGGCAGGTATGAGGGGGCTCGCAGTAGACAAGGGAGAAGTAATCTACAAGGTTTTCTGGCCTATCGAAAGGTCGTTTGATTCCCAGATAGCGTTTGACCTAGCAATGTTAGGAGCACTCGAGGCCGCTAAAAGCGGAATCGTTTTGATAACGGATCACTATTTCTTTATGGATAGTATAGCTAAGGCTGTCTCGGAGGTTGGTATCAGAGGACTGCTGGGACATACTTACATGGACTGGAAGGGTCCATGGACCGGAGAAAAAGAGATGAGAAAAGCTTTAAACTTTGTGGAAAAGTGGAAAGAAGATACTCTTATAACACCCGTTTTAGCGCCTCATGCCCCAGATACGGTTTCTAGGGAAAATATGTTGTTTTTTAGAGAAATATCAAATGAAAAGAATCTTTTCGTACATTTTCACCTTGCACAGTCTCTACAGGAATATAGAGATATTAAACATAGGTATGGGACATCGCCTGTAAGATATGTTAACGAAATAGGTCTTCTCAGTGAAAAAACCATAGCGGCGCACTGTAATCTCATAGATGAAATTGAAAAGAGAATACTTGCACATAGTGGTACGATTGTAGCGGAGTGTCCTAGCACCTATCTTTTGGCTGGTATCCCCTTTTATGCCTTTGACATTTGGCAACTTGGTGGGAACGTGGTTATAGGGACTGATGCGCCGTGTTATAACGATAATATAGACTTTTTCGAAGAAATGCGACTGATGGTTTATGGTCAGAGGTTTATGCATAATAGAGACGATGTCTGGAATGCTTGGGATATTTTGGAGATGTCTACTCGCAGAGCTGCGGAAGTTATAGGCTTTAGGGGTGGGATGATAGGGGAAGGCTATAAGGCTGATATTATACTTATAAGGTATGATAAGCCTCATATGAGGCCGCTCTTTGACCCCTATGCAGCTGTGGTTTATTCTGCAAATATGGGTGATGTTGATACAGTTATTGTTGATGGCCGCATTATTGTTCGGGATGGTAAACATACTATTCTAGACGAGAAGAGAGTATTGGAACGGGGTGAAAGGGCTGCTAGAGAGCTTATTCGTAGGGCTCTCAACGAGTCTCCTGAGCTTTCAGGTCTTTTGGGAATAAATAACTTATAGCGAGTTGTTCTATATTTTTTTGTTATGGAGCGTAAACCATTGCATATTCTAGCAAAGCCGGAAGAAGTAGCAGATAGAGTAATCACTGCTGGTGATCCTAGTAGAGTGAGACAACTTGCTCAATATCTTGAAGACGCGAAACTTGTCAACGAAAACAGGGACTTTCTTGTATATACAGGCAAGTATAAGGGTGTTCCTGTATCTGTCGCTGTACATGGTATAGGCGCTCCCTCTGCAACCATTGTTTTCGAGGAACTTATAATGTTGGGTGCTAAGCTTATCGTTAGGCTTGGGTCGTGCGGTGGAATGGTTGAAGGAATGAGCGTTGGCGACGTTGTTATTCCAACTGGTGCTTCCTACGGGATAGGTGGGACTATCTGGAGCTACGCCCCGTTTGACTGTACTGTCGCTGTCCCAGACTTTGATGTACTTAAGACTCTTATAGAGGAGGCACAGCGTGCTGGCCTTAACTACTATGTTGGACCGATAATAAGCAGCGACTCGTTCTATGGCGAGGGAGAAGACTTCACTAAAAAGTGGATTGAGCGCGGAATGATAGCTGTGGAGATGGAAGCTGCCAGTCTCTTTGTGGTCGGAAGGCTTAGAAGGATAAAGACAGGGGCACTGCTACTTGTAAGCGACACAATTAAGGAGCCTGGAAAAATGGCTACTGCCGAGGAGCTTAAAGAGGCTGTGGAGAGAGCTTCTAGAGCTGTATTTGAGGCTGTGGTTAAAATAAAGGTGTAAAAATTTTTGATTATTTTTCTTTTACGACATAGAATAAGAATATTATTGAAGCTATTCCTCCGAGAAGCGATACCGTGAGGGCTTCCATTGGACCTCCTCCTATGTCTATTATGTATCCGTAGACAACTCCGGCTATAAGCGCTCCGACACCTATAGCTGTATTGAGGACTCCGTAGGCTGTTGCTCTCACCTCTGGCGGTGAAAGGTCGGCTATAGCTGCCCTGTAGACAGACTCTTTTGTTCCAAGTACAAGTCCGAAAAGAGCTGCAGCTAGTATTATGGAGACAAAGTCGCCTCTAAGGGCTAAGGGTGCTACGAATATTGTAACCACGAAGGGTAGGAAGAGTGTTTTTAGTCCAAGCTTGTCATAGATTATGCCTGTTATAAGGGCAAGTGGCGCGTCTACGAGCTGTATTCCCGCATAAAGTACAGGGATGAACCATACACCTAAAATTCCTGCCTCAGCAAGGTTTGTGGCCATATAGAGTATGAGTGCAACGGGAAATAATGCAATAGTATTCAGTGTTACTGCCACAATATAGAGGGTTGCCTTTCTTCCCAGAATCTTTTCTCCTTCCCTTCTCTCGCTTGGGGGAGGTTCACCGTAGACTTTGAGTGACCGATATACTAGGAAGAGTATGATTATAAGAATTAGATATGGAACAAAGAGAGCGGCAAACGCCCATGTATAACTGTTAGAAATCGCAAGTATTGCCGCTAACACTAGCGGTCCAGATATCGCGCCAATCTGGTCTAGCAATTCATGGAGTCCAAAAGCCTTTCCTCTACCTATAGCCTTCGACGCGAAGGATATGATGGTATCTCTAGCAGGTGTTCTCAATCCCTTGCCGAGCCTCTCAAGAAGTATGAATACTGCAGCCAGCATCCATCCTCCAACGAACTCGGAGACTGGTAGGAAGGGTAACGCTATTATCAGCCCATAACCGAGAAAGACTAGAGTCCAATAACTTTTGGTTTTATCAGCTATGATTCCTCCAGCGAGACGTGATACATATGAAATTAACTCGCCGAGACCCATTATGGCACCGACAATTATGGCAGATGCTCCTAGATACTTGAGATATTCAGGTATCAGACCTCGGGATCCTTCATAAACGATATCGCCGAATAGGCTGACAAGACCTAGGAGAAAGACCGCCATATATGCCTTTTTTATCTCGGATTTTTCATTGGGCATCTAGATCAGATATATCATAGTTTAATTGTTTTTAAATTTCTTTCCAAAGTTTACAGTAGGCATAACGTTGATTATACATGGATGTAGAAATAGATTATAACTTGTGTCCCTTGTTTGAATGGGATATATGTGATGGATGCAATTGCAGTGATCTTAGAATTGTTGCTCGGTTTTTCCGCGGGATTTGCGGGAGCCTTGCTCGGCGTCGGAGGAGGGTTTTTAATAACTCCAATTTTGGTTCTTCTTCTTAACATGCCGATACACGTGGCTGTAGCCACAAGCCTCATAGCTGTGACTATGACATCTATCTCAGGAACTCTCTTCTATGCGAAAAGGGGTATGATCGACTATAGGCTTGGTCTAATTCTAGAAATAACTACAGCAATAGGAGCTATGACCGGATCGAGGATAGCTATCTTTCTCCCCGAGAGTATAGTTGAACTACTATTTGGGCTGGTGTTAATGTATGCCTCGATTAAGATGATTCTGCCTAAAAGGGCAGATAAAAAAGAAAGTATAGGAAGGGTTGAATATAAGAGAATGCATTTAGGACTTGCCGCTTCCTTTTTGGCTGGGATGGCTTCTGGCATGCTCGGTATAGGTGGTGGGACAGTAAAGGTTCCCATAATGAATCTTATTCTCAATGTCCCGATGAATGTTGCCGCACCAACAAGCATATTCATGATAGGTCTTACCTCTTCAACTGCGAGTCTTGTCTATCTTATCAAAGGATACGTTGATCTTGTCGCCGCATCAATTATTTCTTTGGGGGTTTTTGTTGGAGCACAGCTGGGAGGCAGGGTTGGTGTTAGGCTCAGAAATGTTGTTTTGAGAAGGAGCTTTGGTGTCGTCTTGTTTTTTACTGCTTTTAGGATGGTTTTAAAGGCGTTTGGTGTCTAAGATGGATGTCGGTAGGAAATATGTTAAGGCATTGTTTGTGAGCATTGTGGTCACGCTAGTAAGCGTTATCGCGGGTATAATAACCTATGTGATAGAAGAGGTAGTCAACTTACTGTTTGTATCTCTGCTTATTTTAGCTATATCGCCTATCCTTTCACTAGTGTTTTTGTCCTTAGAACTTATAAAGGTCGACAAAAAGGCCTTTATCGCGAGTATAGCTGTGATAGCTATAGCATTTGTCAACCTAGTTCTCTTACTCACAGGGATCTAGATGGAAGTTACTCCCGATGTGAGAGTTTTCCTTTTTCGAAAAGCTATTTTGAAGATATCTAGTATTCCAGTGGTTTTAGGTTCCCAAGATACAGTCGCCTTGTTTCCTTTTTATGCTAGGTTTATTTTTCCATCCTCGGAGATGGAGGAGGTTTTTAGAAACATTGACCACATCTATATATACCGTGACTATGAGATTTTCGCAGACTTTGTTCCGGAAAAATGTTGGCGTATATTGGATATAGGCGCCTATATTGGGCTTTATACTGTTAGGTCGGCACGTCTTGTTGGAAACTGTGGAAGAGTTTATTCTTTTGAAGCAAACCCGTGGATATTTAGCTATTTAGCAAGGAACGTTGCTTTAAATCGTTTGAAGAATGTTAGAATGTATAATCTTGCGGTGGGGAGCGAATTTGGCGAGAAAGAACTATATGTTGGAGAAAGCATGGTTAATTCGTCTCTTTTGAAAGAATATGTTAAGTATATGTCTGAAATAAGTTTTATAGGAAGAGTTCGTGTTGTCCCTCTAGATTTTATACTGGATAAGTTGGGTTTTGTTGATCTCCTTAAGATAGACGTTGAAGGGTTAGAAGAAAAAATTATTTCAAGTAGTAAGACCTTGATCCCAGAGAACGTAAAGCGTGTTGTTGTGGAGGCTCATCCCCCCCTCACCTATTCTGCAAGTATCTCTAGGCTGCTTGAGGAGAGGGGTTATAAAGTGGTTACCTATAGTCCTGAGGGAGTCTGCAACCAGACTTTCATTTACGCTATTGCTTGATACTTTATATGCTTCTACACTATACTATATCGATGCCGTACCACATATTAGCAGATAAAGTGGCAGAAAGAGTAATAGTCGTAGGTGACCCTAACAGGGCAAAATTCATAGCCGAACGACTAGAAGATTCAAAACTCGTTAATGACCATAGAGGGCTTCTAACATACAATGGTAAGTGGAAAGGAGTAGAGGTAACTGTTTCTACGCACGGTATGGGGGGTCCTGGAGCAGCTATTATTTTCGAAGAATTGATTCAGCTTGGAGCCAAGGTTATGGTTAGATACGGCACGACAGGAGGAATAAGGAGAGGGGTAAAGGTTGGAGACTATGTTATACCTACTGCAGCCTACTACTATCACGGAGGTCTTTATACAGAATATTTTGGCGACATATCTCCAGCTCCTGCTCCGAGCATCGATGTTGCTTGGAAATTATATCAAAAAACCTTAGAGAAGGGTGAAAGAGCTTGGGCTTACCCGATAATTAGTAGTGACGCTTTTTATGCAGAAAACAGGGAACTTGTGGAAAGGTGGGCTTCCTATGGTCCTGTCTCTGTAGAGATGGAGTGCGCGACATTATTTGTAATATGTACGTTGAGAAGAATTAAGTCTGGAGCCTTACTGCTTGTCAACGGCAGTCATGTGGAGCCTGTAGATAGGCTTATTCTCGAAGAGACCATGGAGAAGAAGCTCTGGAAGGGTGCCGAGATAATCTTAGACACGTTAGCCGAACTTAACATAGAAAAGAATACTCTTCCACAATAATGGTTTAGTGAATTTCCATGAATAGCGGGTGGCTTGGCTACAGAGATCTCATGGACTATAATGTCGCTGGCAAGAAGATAAGAGAGTTACGACGAGTTCTTATCTATGGAACTTGCGTGAGGGATGAGCACCCAGAGATATTCAGGGAATTGGCCAAAGATAGGGTTCCTTTGGCCGTTTGTCTTGAGTATACTCATTTTAATATGGTTGCTCTTAAGCTTGCGTCAATGTTTGCACGCGTCAAGTTAGAGGAAGTAATTGTCTTGACTGTTGATGGTTCTCCGCATTGTGTTCAGTTGCATCATGCTGTGGAGGAGGCTAGACGTGTTGTAGGAGATATGGCTCCTAGAGTAGAGCACTATGTGATTGAAGGCGGTAAGGCTGTTAGGGTTTCAGAAAAGGCTGTTAAAACGGCAAGATATTTATCAAAAGTTGATATTTTTTTACATAAGACTTTTTAAATATTTTTTTCCAATTTTCTTAAACTAAAATTTAAAAATAACCTTTAATTATTATAAGCGATGAAGAAAAGCGTTTTTATAGCGGTAGTATCTCTCTTTTCCGCTTTGTCCGCGGCCTTAATCTTTCTTATCAGAGTTCCCTCGCCAACTGGAGGATACACTCACATAGGAGATAGTATAATTTATATTGCTGCGGTATTATTTGGTCCCTATGTCGGCTTGTCCGTTGGAATAATTGGTCCAGTCGTTGCTGATTTTGTTGCAGGCTATCCGAGGTGGTATGTTACCGTTGTTGCTCATGGTGTTCAGGGTTTTGTTTCTGGGTTGTCGAAGGATAAAAGCTTCCCATTGAAAGTACTTTTGATGTTTATCGGAGGAGTTTTGATGAGTATGGCATACTTTTTCGTGAACGTATACATAAAGGGTTTTGCGCCAGCCGTTGCTTCGCTGATTAGGGATATTTTTGGCCAGACACTTGTTTCCGTAATTGTGGCAACACCAGTCGTTAAAGCTTTAGAAAACAATCCACTCGTCAAGAAGATAGATACTCTTCTTCGAAAACCTGCTTAAACATATTATTTGGTTTTCATATTTTAGACTGGTTATAATGGAGGAGAAAATATCATCAAGAATGGAAGTGTATTGGCAAGGTAAGCCAACGTTTGCCTCTTTTCTGGGATATTATTTAGCGTACTCTCTACCCATAATTTCTATTCTTATTGTACAATTCATGGCTACTATTGCAGATAGAAAAATGATTGACGCTTTTGTTACTATTCTTGGCGTCTTTTCATGGGTATTCCCAGGAATGAATGGTCTAGAAACGATGTACTATGCCGCCGGGGTCCTCCTAACGATCTTAATAGGCGTAATTATATGGCTCACCAAGGTTAAGCTAAAACCCTTGCTATATTATCTAGCTGCATTTATCGGCATCGAGGCTTTGAGAATATATACTAGAATGAACTGGGGGTTTTCCGAAAGATTTTTCCTGCTAACAGTGGTTAGCCTGGCTGGGATAGCTGTTGTGGATCTTTATAGGAGGAGTTTTACCTATACGATAACCAGGAATGTAATTACAGTCGAAGGAGGTCTGATCTCGAGTGTCGAAAGATCGGTTATGATTTCTAAGATCAATGACGTGATTGTCGTCAAGCCTCTTTTAGGTAAGATACTCGGCTTTGGCCATGTAATCCCGGTTACCCCAAGCCAGATTGGTCTAGGAGAAACATTTAGCGTAGGTGGGGTCGGTGGTAATGTCCCGAAGACTCCAATAAATGTTGGTGTTGGTGGAGGAAGAACGATTGTAGATTTCAGACCTAGGCCTGAAAATTCCTTGTATGGTGTCTCGGAGCCTGGAGTTGTAAAGGAGCTTATAATTAGACTTTCAAGTATGGGTGACGAATACCTTCGAGAGAGTACTGAGAGACTTAAAAATATTGAGAAAATTTTGCGTGAAAAATAGTTTCTCTAGCTTATTGTCTTATATGTGGATGCTAAGTTCATCGAAGAGAAGTAGTCCTAACAGGTGAGCTAATATTATAGATACTCCCTCATCTAGGGTGAGCTTTCCGTCGTCGACAATAGATTTTTTGACGAGCCATAATGTCAGGGCGTTTGCTATAAGCTGGTATATAACGTAACCATCAAGGTATACTGGTACGAATAATGCTACTAGTGGGAGGATAAACATCAGTGATTGTACAATGCCAGACAAGAGATTTGATACTCCT
>CAZJJA010000036.1:0-11639 GCA_964546235.1 uncultured Thermofilaceae archaeon
CTTGTAGGCGCCTTCTTCTTTCACAGCTTCGAAAACCTTCTACCTTACGGACTAAGCCTGGCTGGTGGAGCAATGCTTTACGTAACAGTAAAGGAGATGATACCGGAGATCTACAAAAGAGAGGAAAATGAAATCATCGTTACACTTGGCTTCTTCCTCGGCTTCTACACCATGCTATTTCTCGACTCGATGCTGGGATAAAATAGTGTTTTTGCCGAAATATTATATATCTTAATAGTGTTCTCGTCATATTTCTCTCTGCTGGAGGACTGTCTGAACAATATACTATATGTTTGGCTGGGAAGATAAAATACACAGCATCATGAGTGAAGACAAACACGTAGATGATGGGAAGGCTCAAGACCCCATAGCTAGGATTCTAGACTGGCTCGGCCTCGAGCGGGACATTCTAGTGATGGTCGTAGCAGTCTTGATCATAACAATGGGCAACCAGCTCTGGATTAAGTACCTGCCAAAATACCTAGAGTATCTTGGCGCTGGTGTTTTGATTATTGGCCTATATGGATTTATAGAGCAGTTCGTAGGTGCAGTTTACCAGTACCCTGGCGGAGCACTTGTGGATCGTATAGGGTCTAAAAATGCTTTGATAATATTTACATTTATATCCATAGTCGGCTACGTCATATATTTCCTTGCACCAAGCTGGGAATACGTTCTGCTTGGAACGTTCTTTGTGTTGGTGTGGGAGAGCATGTCTCAGCCAGCAATATTTTCATTGATCGGAGATGCCTTATCGAGATCTAAGAGAGCCATAGGCTTCAGCGTGCAGTCGATTTTAAAGAGGATTCCAATCGTACTGGCTCCCCCGATAGGAGGGTACCTTCTCCAGCTATACGGGTTTGAGTGGGGGATGAAAATAGGGTTCGCGGTCTCGATAATCGCAGCCTTCTCCGCCATATATGTGCAGGAAAGGTTCTACACCGAGAAAAAGAGGGTCTCCAAGGAGAAGGTGAGTCTCCTGAAACTATGGGGTGTCATGGACTCGAAGCTAAAGAGGCTTCTCGTATCAGACATATTGGCGAGAACTGCCAGCTACATGATAAAGGTCTACATTGTGCTGTACGTCATGAACATCATAGGCGCCCCGCCGATAGTTTACGGCCTAATGATATCCGTCCAGATGACCACGTCAATTCTCAGCTACCTTCCAGCCGCGAAGCTTGCTGACATATACGGTAGAAAGCTCTTCGTCACGCTTACATTCCTCTTCTTCTCATTATTCCCCTTGGCACTAGTCCTCGTGAAGGACCAGAACTTTCTCCCTCTAGCGTTCATAGTAGCCGGGTTCAGAGAGATCGGGGAGCCCGCCAGGAAGGCGCTGATAGTGGACCTCTCGGGAGAGGAGCACAGGGGCAAGGTTATAGGCCTCTACTACCTGATAAGAGAATTCACCACCATGCCTGCACCCCTCATAGGCGGTTTCCTCTGGCTAATCTCGCCCCAGCTCCCCTTCTACACGGCCTTCGCTATAGGCCTGGTCGGGGTTCTACTATTCTCTAGGATGCCCAAAGTGTAGCCTGACTAAGTAGGATTTACGGCTCCAGTAAAACACAACCATTTAGTTTCCCAAACAATACCCATAACACGGTGTGTGGGTTTGGGGGACATGTTCTTCCCTTCACTTCTCTCGCTAGCCCTGGCATGCCTTTCAATACTTTTAACAGTCCTAGCTAAACTGTTGGAGACAAACCTGCTACTAAAGATATCAGCAGCTATAACGGTAGTGTCTGCTTCCCTATCACTTATTGAAGGCGCGGGCGAATCATGGCCCCCTGTGTTCGTTGCAGCGGTAGTCGTTGCATACGCGTCTAGAGGGGAGGAACTGTGGAGTTAGAGGAAAGATATTGTTTTAGATGCGGAGGACAGGTCCCTTCCACCGCGGCATTTTGTCCAAGGTGCGGTCAGCAGCTGGACCTATACTACACGAGCAGGCCGCCCCGAGTCAGACTTGCTCCTAGACTCTGGTCCTCACTCGTCCTGGTCGGATTTGTCATGTTCGTCATGGGACTCTTTGGCTTGTCAGGGGATGCTGGACTTGCTTTGCTCCTCGAGGACTGGGGTTTCTATCTCGCTTGTTTTGGTTTCACTGTCTATCTTTCAGCTATAGCTATGAAGAACAGGCGTCCATGGATCATAGAGTTCTTCTTTTTGATAGGTGTGGCGTTAATAATGCTAGAGCACTTTCTGATGTTTGTTTTCAATTTCTCTTCACCTTATCTCGTCTATCTCTTCAAAGCGGGCTTCATAGTAGCAGTTTCCTCAATTTTCTCAATGATAATCGCCCAGCAAGAGAACACTATCTTGAATAGAAGGCTAACCTTAAGTCTCCATCCATATGCGACAGCTGCCATTACCGTGGGCCTGTTTGAAGCAACTATGGCCTTGGGCGGAGGATTCGGGCTAGGCGCCATCGAAAGGTGGTTTTTAGGTCTGACAACTGTTGGTTTGTCCGTCTGGCTTGTCTGGCATGTTCTAGCTCCAAGAGTTCTTCTCCTATACTTGGGAAGGACGAAGGGCGTAGAGATCATGACTCCGGGTGAACCAATTGAAAGGGAGAGTCTACTCTTTTTCGTAGAGCTTCTGTCCAAGTCCTTTATGCTCGTGTTGATGGTCTTCTCTATAATGGTTCTTGGCATACAGATAGTCCTGCCTGGCTTCGACCTCTCCAAGATGGAGAACCTCATACTTGTGGCGAGGTACTCGCTTGTGTTCGAGATACTGATAGGGGTTATTGGTCCCCCGGTCTACTGGCTTTTTGACGAGCTTGACTTTAGATTCTACAACTGGAACGAGAGCGTTGTCGAAAAGAGACATCCAGTCGAGGCTCTCGACAACTTGATTGACGCTTTTTCTCTCATCAGCCTCTTGTTAGCGATAAGGGATGTGGCTATGTCCACAACACCCGCAACGGAGAACCCGGCGGTTTACCTAACGCTTATAACGTTCAATCTTTTCCTGCTACTATACTACTTCGTCGCGATTACAATGCCGCCAGCACTCATAGCCACAGCCCTATACTACAGGTATTCTTTCCACAGACAGAAGATTTACATCGTAGAAATCATCCAACCTAAAAAGTTCCAGAAAATAGTGTTCGAGCACTGAATAGCATATCAGAGAAAAAACTGCCTGTGAAGAACATTTTTATATGCGGCCCCCACGCAAGATGTCCTCTTAGCACGACGACTAATAACCTTATTCAAGTTCAAATGGATGGCTGTATTAAACAACATCACACAAACCTCAGGAAAACTAGAAAGAATTGACCACAAAGAAGTATCAATAGGAGTATACCATTGCAACAATAAACAAGGGTAGAATTTCACTGATGCATGCCTTGTCTAGCGGGTGCTTGAAGAATGTATTTCATAATAAGCAAACCTTGTTAATAAGAATTTATTTAGGGGCATAATATTATCCTTCAAGGTTTTTTCCTATGGAAAACAGTCTGTCAAAAGATCTCGGCGTGCTCGACGGTATTGGCTTGGGAATCGGAACTATAATAGGCGGCACTATATACAGTGCTCTCGGATTAGCCAACAAGCTTACTGGAGGTCATCCCGAGCTCGCGTTTTTCCTATCCTTCATGGTTGCCTTGTTCGTTGCAAAGGTCTATAGCGATATAGTATCAAGGAAACCTTCAAGCGGTGGAACATACAGTGTGGTCAACGATGGACTGGGCAAGGTGCTTGGCTTGCCTGCGGCAATTCTACAGTTCTTCGGGTACAGTGTTGCCTCAGCCTTCTATGCGTGGGTCTTCTCGGACTATTTCAGTGCAGTTTTTGGCGGAGATCCTAAGGTCATTTCTCTCTTAGTGATATGTTTCCTCACGTTAATACTGTTGTTAGGAGCGAAAGAGAGTGGACGCTTCACGCTCGTGCTCAGCGGATTTAAGGTATTCGTTCTGCTGTCGATCGGCTTCCTTGCAATATATTTCCTGGGCATTAAAATTAACCCTAGGTTACCGTCGCTGTCTAATGTGGTGAAGGCAGCCTTTGTGATATTTTTTGGGTTTGAGGGATTTGAGGTTATAGCTAGCGCCAGCGAGGAGATGAGGGACCCTGAGAGGGATGTTCCGCGTTCAATGTTCGCGTCGCTTGGACTGGTTTTGGCGGTATACATGTTGTTGGCGCTGTCTGTCAATCATTTGAGGAGTTATAACGAGAAGACTATCCTTTTGTCTCTAGCGGACATAGTTTTGAATGGTCCTGGAGTGTTTTTTGTTCTTGCGGGTAGTCTAACCTCGACTACTACCGCGGCTCTCTCTAGCATGTATGTTTCTTCCAGGCTGCTCTACAAGCTTTCTGTGGAGGAGCGTATACCGAGGGTCTTTTCCCTTACGTGGCGTAGGGGTTCGCCGTATGTCGCGTCTTTGGTCACGGGAGTTGTTGCAGTTTTGCTGGCACAAAGCGGCACAACGATGGTTCTCATAAATTGGGCGAGCTTATGCTTTATTGCTTTGTTTTTCCTTGTATCACTGAGCGGGTTGCGTCTCCTAAGAAACAAGATTTTTCCAACATTGGCTATTGTATCGTTACTCACATTAGTCTTCTTTGGCTATGTTTTGTAAAAAGAGAATTGTATCGCTATTTTAGAGGAAAAATTTTATTCATTCATTGTATAGTAATTAATTTGGTGTAAAAGCTATTGTCGGCTAAAATAGCCGATAAACACTTGCTTTATCTTGAACAGCCGCAGGTCATTGTGTGTGAATGGGTCCCATTTGACCCTAATATATTCGAAGAAATAGCGGAGAGGCTTGAAGCAAAAAATATGGAGAGGGGTATTCTGCTTACTGACGAAATAGACACGTATCCCGAAAGCCCTGTTTTTATTAAGACGCCAGTCGTTAGCACCGTATCAGTGGTCAAGTATGAGTTTAATAGAAGAATGGTCTTGGAGGCGTTTCTAGGTTATCCCGAGGAAGTTGAACAGATAGAAAAAATTGGATTAATTATAACTGATTATGGTTTAATTACCAGCGGGCTTAAGGTAGAGGATGTTAGAGGGAATTCGTGGATAAGCGTCGATGACCTCTCAAAGATAGTATTTGATGTAGCAGATGATACCTCGAAGTTGTTAAGTAGTATTCTAAGCATTTATCATAGAAGGATTCTGAACATAATTTATCCAAGGTATAGAGAGGGAGGTTTCGAGAGGAGAAAATTCATAGTGGTGAAATCCGACAAAGCTAGAATATATAATGGAGAAGAGCTTTCAGGAGACGAGTTGAAAAAACTTGTTGAAGAACCCTACATTGATGAAATAAAGCAGATCATTGGACCTGTTATTTCTTTTAAGATTGAAAAAGATAAAGCAATAGTTAATGGAACAAATGGTATGCTTATAATAGGTGAACCCGAGGGAGAATATTGGATTCATGCCGCGTTAAGGTCTTTACAAATATTTCTTGAGGATTTGACGAATTATTTCTGGCAAGTCTGGGAGATGATAGGCGAAGCTAGAGAACAGTTAATCAAGAGAAAACTCGAAAATATTCAAGAGATAAGAAGTAAGCTTGTTAGAATATTATCAGATTTATCACTTTTAAAGACAACTCTAACCACGCTTCAATATAGTTTGTCTAGGATAGAGGAAGAAGGTAGGCTAGTACAAAATGGTCTACTTGAATCGTTGGAACACTATAAAGTGCTAATTGCGGTGAAGAGTAGGGTAGTTAATGCTCAGAATATTTTCGAAAGCCTTGAACGGGAAATAGACGGTCTATTGTCTTTGATTAACATGAGAATAGAGGCTTCTCTTGATAAGCAAAACGTTCTTACATTCTGGCTTTCCATAATTTTTGGAGCTTTTGGAAGCGCCCAGCTTATAGCTGCTATTGCTCCTATGTTTTTGGGGACCTTCGAGACCATATTGTTAACAGGTGTTTCAATAATCGTTCCCATTGTAGGCGGATATTTATATTATAAAAGGTGGGACTAAATGGAGCCTGTTAGTAATCTTTCAAATGATTCCTTAAGGCTTTTAAAATTGATATCTCTCTACACAGGGTTGGTGAATGGGAGAGAAAAATGGATTAAAAGCTACGCGCTATGTGTGCTGATCATCTATGGTATTGAAAAAGGGGTTTTTGAGACATACGATTATGCACCAGTTATTACACTTTGGCACGGCTATATGAGAGCGGTAAACATGAGCATGGAGGCTGAAGCGGATCTCAACCATCTTAGAAAGATGGGGCTTATCAAAAAACTCAGACTAGCTACAAGCAAGTATCGATTTGTTACAGCTTACATGGTTTCAGATAAGGGCGAAAAATTGCTTAAGGAAATACCCGAGACTGTTGTTAAAAAGGTGACTGTAACATTTACTGAAGACGGTGAACCAGCCGATATACTGATCGATGAGTCGGGAGAAACTTATTTGGAATTTCCCAGTGGTAGAAAAATTAAGGTTCCCATATTAGAGATAGAAGATGTTCCCTACAGATCTTCGCCGATCTTTTACTAAAAAATTGAGAATTTTTTATCATATGTTTAAGAAATATTAAGTGTTGTATGTGTGACACACTTGTAGCATTGAATGTTGCAACGAAGAATAACATAGTTCTGTTTGGCAAAAACAGTGATCGTGAACCGAATGAGGCACAGGTTCTCGAATACTATCCGAGGATCAGGCATGAGGAGGAGATGGTCAAGTGCACGTACATCGAGGTTCCACAGGTGAAGGAGACCTACGCTGTCCTTATTTCGCGTCCGTTTTGGATGTGGGGTGCTGAAATGGGTGTCAACGAGTACGGAGTGGCTATTGGAAACGAGGCTGTCTTCACGAAAGAACCGTATAATAAGACTGGGCTGACTGGGATGGATATGTTGAGGCTAGCTCTAGAGAGGAGCAGGAACGCAGATGAAGCGCTAAGGATTATCATCGATCTGCTTGAAAGGTACGGGCAAGGGAGAAACTGCGGATACACGCACAAGATGTTTTATCACAACAGTTTCATAATCGCAGACCCCGACAAGGCTTGGGTCCTCGAGACGGCTGGAAAATACTGGGTTGTCAAGAGGGTCGAGGACGTCTACTCCATTTCAAATGCTCTAACCATTGGAGACGAGTGGGATGACATCCACCCGGAAGCCGTGAACCACGCGTTTGAGAAGGGCTACTGTAAGGGCGACTTCTCGTTCAAGGAATGCTACAGCGACTGGTTTTATACAATGATGAGTCGTGGGAGGGAGAGGAGAAGCTACACGATGAAGCTCCTAAAAGAAGGTTTTGGAAATCTTGACTTTAAGTATTTTGCAAGGATCCTGAGGAGTCATTACGGCGGAGAAGGATGGGAGCCGTCGAAGGGTTCGATGAGAGATATATGTATGCATGCTGGTGGGCTGACAAGACCCAGTCAGACAGCTAACTCTTACATTGGAGAACTCAGGAGAAGATTAGCTGTCCACTGGTTCACCGCAACTTCCATTCCCTGTATATCCACCTACAAGCCTGTGTTCATCGAAGCTGGTCTGCCCAATCTTGGGCCAAAGCCTACTGGAAGGTTTGACCCCAGGACGCTGTGGTGGAGGCATGAAAGATTACATAGGAAGATTCTCTGTTCGTATAGATATACGGCGGTGGAGATTAGGAAGAAGATCGAGAGACTTGAAGAGAAGATATTGGAGAAAGTAAACGCTATTGTCGAGAAAAGCGTTAGAGAAAAAGTCGACGTAAACCAGCTGTTAGAACTGACATCTTGGGCGTTTTCTGAGGCAGAGGAGATCTTGAAGGAGAGCTACAAGGAGGCGAAAAAGGGCATCTGTCTTAACCCATTTTTCGCCTACTTTTGGTGGAAAACCAACAAGAGTGCTGGTGTTGAGGTAGACTAAGAAATGTGTAGGCTCGTAGCGTTTGTTTCCCGAGAAGAAGTGGAGGCAGAAGTTATGATGAGATCCCTGAGGGATGCCTCTAGACTAGACAGGTTTGCTGAAAAACTGGGATTTTTGTCACATGACGATGGTTGGGGGTATGCTTTCGCTTCGAAAATCGACGGGAAATGGGGCTTGTATTTCTACAAGACCATTGTGCCTATGTGGAATGATCCCCATTCTTCTCTATCTTTTCGTGGATTTACCGTAGGTTTTGTCCACGCGAGAAAAGCTTCGAAAGGGATGCCTAAGAACACTTTTTCAGCACACCCATACATCTACACAGGCGAAGACGGTAGCTTGGTTTTCTTAGGGCAAAATGGAGGGATCAAAAAAGGCTTGGGAATCGAAATCCTCAAAGATGTAGGTTTATCTTTGAATGATTCCTCAAAGATTACTGACACTTATATCTTTGGACTAATATTTGCCAGCTATTTTTCAAAAAAATCGGGAACAGGTTATCTTAGAGTTGTTGATGCGTTAAAAGATACTATTAGAGTGCTTGAGAAAAGAGGAGGAGAAGGCAGATGTATGAACACGGCGGTTTTTGTCTATTCTTCAAATGACGAGCCCATACTTGTGGTTTCAAGGTATGTGGTTGACTTGGAAAGGCTTGAATATTGTGAGCTTTTTCTTGCTGAAGGAAAAGGCTCGGTGGGCCTGGTTTCGAGCACTGTTGCCGATATCCTAGAGAAAGAAGGGTTCAATATGGAGAGTTTAGGTAAAAACACAATAGTTGTTCTCTATCCTGAAATCTATAGTGTTAAGCTTTAGCTGTGGCTTCAGCATCGACGAATGGTTTTTTCCAATAGAATTTTTCGTTTTTTTCTTCAAGGTTCATGTATAACGGTATGTCGATGTTGTCTGTAATCCTGTTTGTGTGGACATAAAGCTTCAGGCTGTCTATATCGTACTTGTTTACGAGCTTTGCGAGTTCAAATTGCATGTAGGGGAATGGTTGATATACTAGTAGAGACTTTCTTTTGTCGATAAATACTCCACGTACACCTGGAACATAGGAAAATATTCTCGCTACCACAGCGTGTTCGAAACCTTCAATGACTGCTATAAATGTTGGCGAGACGTTTTCTGGCAACAGAGGAACTATCATATTTCTTTTCCAATAAAGCTTTAAGACATGTTTATGAAAGTGGTAACCTACTATTTTGTACAACGACTTCTTTTTAAGGAGTTTACGGTATTTCCTTGAGTGTCTGGCAGCGTTTTCAATGGCCTTTTTCGGAGATATGAAGGGATCTTTCATTCTCTCAAATATGATGGCGGCATCTATGTGGTCAGGGATCTTTATTTCTCGCTGTGGTAGTAGTTTTATCGGATTAAATAAACCTTTTATTCTCTTTTTTGAAAGTATATCTGAAAAGTTTTTAATGAGTCTTAGGTAGCCTATGTTTTTTCCATTGAGAGGTACGTATTCGATGAAAGGTGATGATGGCGACCAATGTCTGAATTCGATGCCTCGAATTACTTCTAGCGGATGAGAGTCTATGAGATTGACATAGACGTCTATGTATTGAATGGGGACAAGTGCTATGTGAATATAAGCTTTTTTAATTCCAGTTATCTCTGAGACTAGCAATGTGTATGTGGGAATTTTTCTCTTGTTTCTCCTGCTTATAACAACTAACGGAATTAATCCCATTCTCTGGTAATTGAATATGCCCTTTAAAAGAAAAATCTTGGAAAACTTTGTCAAAATATAATTAACATGAGAAGCTCCTATACCGACCTTGCGCGCCAAGTCTATTTTTCTGGGAGAGTCGGGTATAGCATTTAGAATTTCCCATTCAGTCTTTTTTAAAATAGGAAAAAAATCAGGAACGTAGTTCATAACTAAATACCTCATATAATAGTATATTACACTGTCTAAAAAGATTTGTTGAATCTCGTGTTTTGTAACGTTTTTCTTCAAACATATAAAGTCCCTTTATTTTGGATAATATCGCATTATTTAAACGTTCTATATTTCACTATAGCATCCATAATACTCATAGAATCTTTTGACTTTTGTACTTTTTAGTTTAAATTATATTAAATATTAAACATAATTTCTCCTTTAAGAGTTTAGAAACATAAACCTATATTCTTTCAGCAATTTCCCCTATAAAAAGCGACTTGCTCAATATTTTAATCTTATCAAGATGCCTATGGATTATCACTTTTTCACAGTCAACTATCCTTAACACCTTTTTCTCAAAAAGATTTTCGTCTACAGAAGGGTCGAACTCGAGTTCTTTAATACCGAAGAAAACCAGAGGTCCAGGAGCATTTTCTAGGTCCTTTGCAGAAACTACTAGTCTTCCAACGTGTCTTATGAAAACAGGTTTGTTTTTCAAAAATCTTCTAGGAGTAATTTTCCCTAGAATTTCAGGAATAGTGTTCTCATAACCTATTATCTGCGAGGATGAATCCAGTAGTGCTACGAGAAGCTTGAAAGACTGTGAGGCCAAGTAGCCAACATTTACCCCAAGCCTTTTGGCAAAGCCTGAAAGTTCCTTATATGCTCTAGGGTCTACTCCCCTAATGAGTACATTTTTGTTGGAGTGTGTCAGTCTTTATCACCCTTTTTCTGAGATTTATCAATGAGAAGAAATACTACTAAGTTTTTCTTCAAGCATACTTATCTTCTCTAATAACTTTTCTTCTTTCTCATCAATCTTCCTTGGGCTGTTTAAATGATATATGGTAAATGCCAGCATTGGTAACAATAATAAGGCAAATATAAGTGGATTCACCCCAGAAATTCTTTTCTTTCTCGGAGCCTCGGCTATATATTTCAAGTTTGTTGGAGTTCTCTTGACCTTTATGTCGGGTAGTGATATTTCAACCATATCCCCAAAGAGTTCGGAGCTATAGCTGTCCGTATCGTAGATTTCAACTATTTCGGAGTAGAACGTCTCGTTAAGCCACTTGAATCCCTCGGTGTAGTTCATCCACATTTCCTTGTTGTTAAATAATTCAATGTTAACAGAGATGTAGTTTGCAGCCGTTCTCATTTGTTCTGATAGTTCTATAAATCCCTTAGAGGCATCCTTCAGCATGACGGACAAGCCAGCCATCGACTTAGCTGCTTCATCGAGCTTGACGATAAAAGCATTAAATGTACAAAGCGTCCTATCAAGCTTATAGGATAAATCCTCAAGATCTTTTAACTGACTTTTCATAGAACTTACAAGGTTTTTTGCTTCAATCAAGCGATCCTTTACAGAGGATATCATCTCGTCAGCACTAAGGTTTAGAGATGGAGCTACTTCTCTTATAACTTGTTCTATTTCGTCGAAGTTCGCCAAAGCCTGGTCGATATAATATTCAGCCTTATCTAAGTCAACCCTACTTATGTTGGACATTCTCTTTGCCATATCCTGTAGGTCACTGGCATCATTATATATCCTCTTGAGTTGTAGAGCTGCATTACTAAGCGCTTTGGAACCTTTGCTAGCCTCTTCTGAGGCTTCCAATAGGAGTTTGGATTGGTTTTCTAGCATTGCGCTTAGATTTAAAAGCGCTTCCTGGAGTTTTGACATGTTTTCTAGCGCATTCTCTAGTCCTCCGGTCGATTCTTCAAGCTTTGACTCAATTATTCTGAGGATCTCTTCGACCATTTTTTCTTGCATACGAGGGTCAATGCTTATTGTCACAGTAGGCGAAGAGAGGTATGTTTCGCCCCAAGGATTTTCTCCTCTAATGCTGAAGGTAACGCTTAGGCTGTAGGTGTTGTTTATC
>CAZJJA010000037.1:0-10707 GCA_964546235.1 uncultured Thermofilaceae archaeon
GGAAAACTCCTACTAGTAAATCTTCTAGATTACGAGTTTAATCTGCTAGAAATCAAGAGACGGCCAGACTGTCCTGTATGTGGTAAATTAGATTGAGATAATTTTTATATTCGTATGTCATATTTATGCATCAGTCATATTACATATAAAATGTTAAAGGCTGGTAAGGTGAAACTATATGAAAGCACCATGTGAATTAATGAATAAGTACGTATTCCCAGCCGTCAGAGGGATAGTGGTAACCTATATGTATAAGGACTTGAAAATGAACCAGCTTAACATATCTAAACTGTTGGGAATAAGTCAGTCTAGTGTTAGCCGTTATGTGAACAGTCAGCGTGGCGTTAAAGCTAAACAGATCATGGAGCTTCCAGGTTTTAAAGAAAAACTTGAAGAACTGGTTAAACAATTGCTTAATAGAGAAATCGATGGAGATAGTTTGCTATGCGAAATATGCAAGTTTATGCGTGAAAACAACTATATTGAAGTAATCTTTCCCGAGAGAAAAGTATCTGCTAGATAACATTCTGCAATATACTTAGTACCTTATTTAATGCATCCACATAGCTTTGAGAATCCATCCCAGGCCTCTCTGGCCAAGTCTGAACTTCACCCTGAATCTTTCTCGTAGCATCGATAATAATCTTTGTCTTAATATGACTTCCCGAAGGCTCTAATTCAGATGCCTGTTGATTTGAGATCCTCAAAATATCACGATCTAGATCGGTATTAGCAGATAATTCTTTTAGAACATCTACTGGATCATGAATGTTAACATCTTCATTAAAGACAACTATTGTCTCTAGATACGGTGTAAGTTTCAGTCCGAGAAGACTTGCACCGAGTTCTCTGGCTTCTCCGACTCTCTGCTTTTTAATTGATACAAATGCCACTCTTCCCAGAGTCTCTGAAGGTACATGAAAATCTACAATATTATTATATATTGTTTTTAGGTAACCTAATGTTACCCTGCTAGCTAGGTACGTTAGATAAGTCTGATCGCTGTGTTTGTGGTGTGTGATAGAAGTGTAAAAAAGCGCATCGTTTCTCATATAGATATTCTTAATCCTCATTATTGGTGCTGGGTCTCCTCCATATAGATACCCGTCTTCGTATAACATTTTTCCCTCAGGGTGCGTATCACCTGGCTCTATGACCCCCTCTATAACTATCTCACTCTCGGAGGGGACAAATAGGTCTTCGTTCAGCTTCACGAGATTTAGTGGAGAGTTCTGTATTATTCCTGCAAGGAAATATTTGTCTATATTTGGTGGGGATGGAGGAGTTGCCGCTATTTGAAGGGCTGGTGGTCCGCCAATTACTATCGCAGTTTTCACTTCACTATGTTTTTGTAATGCTTCTTCTAGGAGATCATATAAAGCTGATATTCGTGGCACGTGTATTGATAATGTTTTTTCATCAACGATCTGGATTCTATGAACCCCGACTATATTTTTTTTAAGTTCCTTTGAAACGGCTATAATAAGAGGGTTTACTACTACGTGGTTTTCTTCCTCTTCACAGTGCCTTAGAGCTGGAAACTTCGTTAAATCTGCATCATAGCCTGTATATACAATATTCATGAAAGGGGCACTATCGACAACCTTGGGGATATAATTTGCATATAGAGCGAGTGAAGTTATTGTATGAAGTCTTTCAAAGAATTTTGTTGGGATAAACTCAGAGCGTTTTAAAGCTTTTTTTACAGTCTCGTCTAGCTTGTCTACAATTCTTTCACCGAAAATGATACCTCCTTTTTTCCAATATATATTGGATATTAGTGGAATATTTTTTTCCTTAGGATTTAGAACAACAACAGCCTTCTCACTTTTTTCGGCCATCTTTTTGAATAACAAGGGGGCTTCTATATCTGGATCAACTTCTTGTTCTATTGACAAAATCTTGCCTTTTATTCCAAGTCTTTTTATAACTTCCTTGAAGCTTATCGACATCTTAGAATAAAAACGTTGGTGTGAGTATTATCTTTAATGATTTTAATAAGCCTGGTAAAAATAAAGAAAAGATTATACACTCATAGAAAACCTGTCCTCACTAGAGGACTTCTCTTTGGAATAGAATATCGGGTTCAGTTTACCCTCTTCGGCCAGTTTGACAAGATGGTCTCGAAACTCGCTTGTATGCTTTATGTCTAGCTCTAAGAGATGCTTCATTATCTCCCAGACACTTTTCTGCACCTCAACCAACATTTCCCTAGGCATATGCCCTACAATAAAGGGATCTTGAAGCCATTTGTCGAATGCCTCAATGGTTTTAATCATATGTTTGAATGCTGCCCTAGTAGCAAGTATGAGTTCAAGCCTATCAGCTTCGTCCATCTGTTTTTCTATTTTTTCTACAGACTTCAAGTACTCTTTTTGTGCTTCTACCCACTTAGAAAGGTTACTTGCAAAAATCTTTATAAAATTCTCCATCTGTAACCCTAATCCCAAGTAAACAAGGGTTAAATTAATTATTTGTGGTCCATACGTTCTTTATCTTTCAAGATAAACTGCCCTGCCTACTCCGAGCTCTATTTTTTCGAGCAACATTCTACGACCAACAAGTCTACTTATCCTAATTGGCGAAGACTCCATGATAAGCTTTTCAGCAGCTTGAAGCTTAACAGAACTTTCAGCATAAACAGTTAGTAACGGATCTCCCCGTTTAACTTTGTCACCCAGCTTTACGTGAACATATACGCCTGCACCCTTGTCATGAGGTGCTCCCGCGGTTTTGCCTGCAAGAGCTATCGCAGTGTTGTCTATCATAAAGACAAAGCCCTCATCTTCAGCATATAATGTGAATCTTTTGTCACCGACAGGTATGTCATCGATTTTCACGTTAGGATCGCCTCCCTGAGCCTCAATTATCTCCCTAAGCTTCTTTTCGGCTTTGCCTGTCTTGAGAGCTTGGAGAGCCACTTCTCTACCGTTATATATTCCGACCATTTCAAGTAGTACTCCTGCAACACTTACAGCTTTATCTACGACGTCTTTTGGCTGGAGCGTTGTTAACGCCCTCAATGCCTCTCTTGCCTCAAGTGCTGGTCCGACCGCATGTCCTACTGGCTCTTCTCCATAGGTCGCAACTGCAACAAGATTGATCCCTAACCTTCCGCCTATGTCGATGAAGTCTCTCGCAATTCTTCTGGCCTCTTCGAGGGTTCTTGCTTTTGTTCCTCTGCCTGTCGGGATGTCGAGCACAACGTGGGTAGAGCCTACGGCGAGTTTTTTGGCGAGAATCGAGGGGACGAAGAATGGATCTATGCCCAATGGATACTCGACTCGTATGATGATGTCGTCTGCGGGTGCTAGTCTTAGGCTTCCACCCCAGACGATACATCCGTTTGTCTTTTCAACAACTTTTTTCATCTCTTCGACAGAGAGGTTTACTGGAGCAAGCACCTCCATTCTATCTGCCGTACCTGCGGCCGAGGTTATAGCTCGAGAGGATGTTTTGGGGATCGTGTACCCTAGTGAAGCTATGATCGGGACAACGAGTAGACTTGTCTTGTCTCCCGGAACTCCTCCTAAGCTGTGCTTGTCGAGTATCGGCCTCTTGTTTAATCTAAATCTTTCACCAGTCTCCACCATGGCCATAGTGAAATTAAGAGCCTCTTCAACTGTTATGCCCTGGAAATGCAGAGCAGTTACAAGGGCTGTGAGTTCGATCTCGCTTATCTTGCCCTCAACTATGTCTGATATTAATTGTCTCGCCTCTTCAGGAGTAAGTCTAGCCCTCGAAAGTTTTTTCCTTATGATTTTAATCGAGGGAGGCGGCTCAGCTACCTTTACGGATACTATATCTCCATCTTTAACTTCAAGCGCCTTTGCAACGTTGTCGTAAAGACCTATACTGTCTTCCGGGAAATGTTTCGCGACCGTTACTATCGCGATTATCTCTTTTCCGTCATGCGAGACTTTTACTCTGTCGTGGGGTCTTACGTCTAGCTTCTGTGCTACTGTGTCATCTATGAGAATAGTGTATTGTCCACTCTCATAGCCGAGCAATACAGCTTTCAGCTTCATAATATCAACCCCAGAAATGGGTGTAAAATATACTGGAGCAAATATTTATTTTTTATTCAAAACTAATATATTTATCTTCTGGAAGGTGAATAAAAAGATTATTTGGCTAGAAAAATTCCGTTGGAGAATTAATTATTAAACAGACTTGGTAATATAGCTATTGAAATGAAAGGATGGAACGGAAAAATTTTATGGGTAGATCTCACTTCTAAGAAAACAAAGGTGTGGGATTATCCTGTCGAGCTAGCTCACAATTATGTGGGCGGTAGAGGATTTGCAATTAAGATACTTTGGGATCACTTGAAACCTGGTGTAGACCCTCTTTCTCCCCAAAATATAATCGTTTTTGCAACGGGACCTATTACAGGTTTGCCTGGACCTAGTACTGGTAAGATGGTGATTGCTTCTAAGAGCCCGCTGACGCATGGATACGGTGACGGTAACGTTGGTACAAGGGCCGCTGTAATGATGCGTAAGGCTGGCTATGACGCGGTAGTAGTCGAAGGTGCGTCAGATAAGCCTGTCTATATACTCGTTGAAGACTCTAAGGCGGATATAATACCTGCAGAAGACTTATGGGGGCTCGACACTTTCGAAGCTGAGAGAAAACTGCTTGAAAGACATGGAAAGACTAGTGGTGCGGTTTTGATTGGCCCCTCTGGTGAGAGGATGGTTAGGTTTGCAACTGTGATGTCGCAGGAGGGCAGAGCTGGCGGTAGAACTGGTATGGGAGCCGTTATGGGGAGCAAGAATCTGAAGGCTATAGTTTTCCGTGGAAGTGGAACGCCTGAGATGGCGGATCCCGAGGAGTATGGGAGACTTGCGTCAAGTTCTTACAGAGAAATCAAGCATAAGCCTGCATACAGTTTCTGGATGAGACAGGGGACAATGATGGCTATCCAATGGTCTCAGGAGAACAGCGTATTGCCGACATACAATTTCAGCGAAGGAGTGTTTGAGGAAAGCGAAAATATTAACGGTTTTGCAATGGAGAAGATGAAGATAGGGCAGAGGGGTTGTCCAAACTGTAACATGGTTTGCGGAAACATGATAAAAGATGATGAAGGAGAAGTTGTCGAACTCGACTATGAAAACGTCGCCTTGCTTGGGTCTAACCTGGGTCTAGGAGACCTCAGGAAGGTTGCCCGACTGAACCGCCTAGCAGATATGTGGGGTGTTGACACTATCGGTCTAGGAGCCGCTATAGGTTTCGCGATCGAAGCCTCTCAGAACGGATTAATTGGAGAGAGGATTGAATGGGGAGACTTCAGCGCTATACTTAGCCTGGCTGAAGACATATCCCTGTCTCGAGGAGAGCTTGGAGGAATACTTGCGAAGGGACTAAAATATGCCTCCGAGAAGCTGGGTGGCGAAAAGTTTGCTATGCACGTTAAGGGATTAAGTATCACTGGCTATGATTGTCACGCAGCGCCTGGCATGGCTCTGTCCTATGGTGTGAGTCCGATTGGAGCGCATCATAAGGATGCATGGGTTATATCATGGGAAACTCAACATGGGAGATTCGAGTATAGCCGAGACAAGGCTGAAAAAGTATTGGAGTTGCAGAGGATTAGAGGAGGCTTTTTCGAGACCATGGTCGCTTGCCGTCTACCATGGGTAGAGGTGGGCCTCGAACTCGACTGGTATGTAAGACTGTTCAATGCCGCTACAGGACTCAGTTGGAGCCTGGAGGACCACTTCAGGATTGCTGACAGGATCTTGACGCTTATTAGGGCGTTCTGGATTCGAGAATACCTCGCTGAAGGAAAGGGATGGTCGAGAAAAATGGATTATCCGCCCAGGAAATGGTTTGAAAAACCTCTGACCAAAGGACCGTTGAAAGGTGCACGTTTAGACCCATTGAAATATGATAAATTGCTCGGCTATTATTACAGTCTGGTGGGCTGGGATCACAGAGGTATTCCGAGGAGGACGACTCTTGAGAGGCTTGGGCTGGAAGACGTTGCTAATATTCTGGAAGACATGGTTGGGCTTGTGGATTAGGTTATGTCTATTAAAATAATGTATTTTGGTTATTTTTCAGATATTGTCGGCAAGAAAAAAGATATTGTGAATGCGGAAAAGGCTAGGATTAGAGAAATCGTGGACAAGAGGATTCTAAAGCTTACTGGCGGCGACTTCGTTGTACTAGTAAATGGTGTTCCCTCTAGGCTGGATTCGTTTGTAAAGAGTGGTGATGAGGTTAAGGTTTTGCCTCATATGGGTGGTGGCTAGAAGAAGTTCAATAGCCCAGGCATCTTTTGAGGTTTTCCATTTTTTACGAGGTATATTTTTGCGTTAGGATATAAGGACTTGTATCTTTGGGCTACCTTTTCTTCGTCTTCGTACATTTCGATGTCTATGTTTTGTCGTCCTATTGCTTCTCTCAATAGCTCAGGCTTCACTATATATGATGGGCGATAGTCTCCTTGTCTTCTCATAACTATTTTCACCCTGCCGATGTCTATTCCCAGTTTTTTGAGTTGACTTATTGTCTCGTTTCTCAGCTTTTCGGGGCGTCCAGTCAGTATGATGACTTCTTCTCCATCTTTAATAGCCTTTTTTACGAGATCTATAATCGCTGGGATTGGCTTGTCTGTTTCCATTAGTTTTGGGTCAAAGAATGTTTTCCAGAAATTTTTTGACTTCCTGGCTTGTTCCAGCCTTATTTTTGGGTCTACAAGTACTCCATCTATGTCAAAGATGAGTACTTTCTTTCCTTTCATATAAATTCCTTATGATAGGGTTAATTAGAGAGGAACATAAGTTTTACAATGGTGCTAGAGAATGCTTTATCTCTTGTTGTTCACACTCTTGTTCTTTATCGGCGTGTTACTACTGATTGTTGGATTGATCCTAATGATTTTATCACCTCGACACTCGGAAAAGGGAGAAGAGAAGACGGTTAGAGGAGGAGGTGTAATAATTATTGGACCGATACCGATATTGTTGGCTA
This sequence comes from uncultured Thermofilaceae archaeon, assembly GCA_964546235.1. Classification (GTDB taxonomy): domain Archaea; phylum Thermoproteota; class Thermoprotei; order Thermofilales; family Thermofilaceae; genus JALVKT01. The sequence goes on from CAZJJA010000037.1 coordinate 6,985, forward strand.
CCGACAAGGAGTCTGCTAGGCTTGCTTTTTACTTGACGATTATTGCTTTAATATTCTTCACGATTATCTTGTTGGTGTTCAAGTTTGTATAGCGAAAAGATACTCAAGCTACACTACGAAGTGCTTAGGATCTTGTACGAGAAGCTACTACTTACAAGAGGACAAATCGCTCTGGCAGTAGATTTACTGGTCGACGAGAGATATAACGATGTACCAAAGAAGAGTCCAGGAGAAGCTGGGCTTTATGCTCTGAAAGAGCTAGGGCTAGAGGGGTTCTTTGTGACAAGTGAGAGTGTATATAAGTTTAAAATAAAAGGTGATTGCAAATTCTGTCCCGTAGAAGAGGTTTGTCCAATACCTTTTTTTGTAGCGAGTGTTGTTAGAAAGATTGCAGATGTTGAGTGTTCTATTCTGAAGTGTAAAGATGACAGGTATCTTTGTGAGGAGGATGGATATTGCGTCTTTTCAATAAAGGTTTATCCGTTAAGGAAAAAAGATTGACGCCCATTGTCGTCCGTTCCCGGGCTTTCTGCTTTGAGTGTGGATTATGCTGTAAGAACACTGAGATGATTCTTACATGTTACGACATAGCTAGGATTGAGTCATTAGGCTATAATCGAGAAAAGTTTGCCGTGAAAAGAGGTGGGTATTATTTTCTCAGAAACATTGATAACCGCTGCTTCTTTTATGATGAAGAAAAGGGAACATGTAAGATCTACAGATGCAGGCCTCTCGGCTGTTCGGCATATCCTGTAGTCTATGATGTCGATATAGGAAGTTTTATAATCGATGATTATTGTCCTCTAGCCAGGTTGTTTACAAACAGGGAGATTTTTGAAGCCTCGCATATTTTGAAACACATTCTGTCACTCTTAAAAGAGAATAAAGAACGTATAACGTGATTTGGATGTAACGACATAGTTCTTTTTACCCCCTTAGGGGTATTAAAGAGTGAGACAGTAATGGCTAAGTTGTTGCCTGTGGAAAAAAGAGTCTTGGAACTCATTAAAGAGAAGGGTTATATTGATGTTAAGTACGTTTCGAGAAAAACAGGGCTTCCCATTAGAGACATTTCTAAGATAATAGATTCCTTAGTGAGAAAAAACATGTTGTCCGAACTTCCTCTATGTAACGTGGACAAGTGTAACTACTGTCCTTTAAGGTCGTTCTGCCCCATTAAAGGTAGTAAAAAGGCTAAGGTGTTTGTCTTAAAGGTGAAAGAACAATGATAGTCGCGTTTTTTGAAGATAGAGAATGTGTAAAGGACTTTCATCCTATTAGCGAATATCTGAACCCTGTTATTCTTCAATTCTATGACGGACGCATCTTTGAGAAGTGGAAGAAGGTCCTAGGAGCAAAATTCGTTGGATTGCTAGGTAGACCTGACGTCGCGAAATCCTCGAGCTGGTACACTGGCGGTATTATAGATATTGTAGAAGAAATCGATGAAGAAGTATTCCTGGTAAACTCTTGTGCCAACATTTTTTCTAGCAAGATAGTAGAACTGCTAGAAAATGCCGCAAAACACTGTGGCCAGATTTTACTCTTCAAAGGCTCCAGAGTTCTAGCAGTAAAGCTTCCTCGAAACATAGCAAGATCCTCGCTTAATATATTTAATCAGCTTCTCGAACCAGAACTCCTTACAAACTATATGGGGTTTGTCGATGCCATTCCAGTAAATGTCGAGAATACATTTATTTCTCCAAAGATTTTTATAGAAAATCTATTGTACAGAGAAAAAACAATCATCTCAGAAGATTCAATCATCGAAGATAACGTTATCTTGAAGGGAAGTGTGTTCGTAGGTCCAGGCGTGCATATTAAAAGCGGCAGCATAGTAGAGAACAGTGTCCTAGAAAGAGACTCTGTCATCGAAGGAACAATAAGGCAAGCGTATATCTCGGCAAACTCGCTTATTCAAGGCTATGTAGAGAAAGCATTATTGGGATTATCTACTATCATGTACCCCTATAGCGTCGTGAAAGGCTGTTGCCCGGTTACTGGAATATTTACAAGAATGCTTCCCGGAGTTCTAGTCGAAGGAAACGCTAGAATTGAACATGGCTGTGAACTTCATGGAATTTTTAGAGACTGCATCGTCGAAAAACTCAAGGGCTTTTATAACAACAAATCTGTTCAGCTCAAAGATGTTTTTAGCGGATACAGGAGCTATTTATATTCGTGTTGGAAACGGCTTCCGTCGAGGTACGAGGAGATCCTTTTAAATAAACATTAACCTTACAACCAGACCTCTACTATAACCTCATCTCCGTCTTTAAGTTTAAGTTCTTCTCTCAGCTTTACTGGGGCAATTATCTCTAGTATGTCATTTCCATGCTTTGTTATATCAAGATCTAGAATTGCCCCTTCGACCGCCTTGTCCTTACTATTTATTATAGCCTTGTAAACGGTCAAGCCACCGTACTTTTTCCCGCCAATCTCGAAACCTTCTATACGATAGCCGACTGAATTGTTTCTCAAATTATCTCGCGCAAGTACACTTTCATGGTCCAAACGTATGTTTAGTGTTCCAGGATATGGCTCATAGCCGAGAATTTCGACAAAGCTTCGCTTATATTCTGGTATGCTCATATAGACTGCTCCTTCTCCCAATCCCGAAACAACCTTCCCTCTGAGAGCTATAACTCTATCTTCCTCTAATACTACTTTGAGTTCATCTAGAAATTTCTCTAGGAGACTTCTTCCTCTTTCAGAGATCTTATAATATATCGTTCTCCCGTATTTTCTCGTTATAATATATCCTTCATCCTCCGCATATCGGAGAAGTTTGTTTAAACGCCAAGCAGTAATTCCAAGGCTTCTCATTAGATCCACACGGCTTATTCTTTTGGGCGCGTACAGACATCTTCTTTTTGCCATTTCAAGAACCAATGGAAATACATCGTACTCTTCATTCATCGACTCTTCTTTAATATTATACAGAATCTTTCCTATAAACTCTCACTTCGACATTTGGCTCAGAAGACTACATCGTATTCTCGAGAATTAGCATAAATTTTAGCAATAAAGACCACCATCATGACAGAACCAATAAAAATCAACAGAAGAAACCTAAGGTTTGTCTCAAAGAGCCCATAGCCTATTAGGGATAAGAACACATAGGGAGGGTAAATTATTATGAAATAAAGCTTCCTTTTTGTCTCCTGAAATGTCTTTCTAAAATACTTGTAAATTATGCTTCCAACAAAATAGATAGAAGAAACCAATGGTGGAATGATAAACAATCCTTCAAAATCTATAAACAATCCAGCGAAACCAATTATAACTAATAGCACAAGTATCATGTTTACGGTCTTTTCAGCCGTCTCAACAATGAGATCGATGAGGTCTTCTAACATTTCCTTCATAGTTCTGCTTAAATATAATAGAGCACAAAGGTTTAACGAGTATTTTTTACAACCTTTCTTCACTATATTTATCTGACAAGCGTATGATATTGGGATATCAAATCTTCATTTATCCCGTCGGAGTAGAAGACGAAAATGTCGAATGGATAAAGCTTGCCCTAGAAAGCAAGTTTAATGCTAAGATAATAATTCATAGCAAAGAGCTCAAGTGGGGTAATATAATAAAATTCTATAACCATGAGAGAGACCAGGTCGATGCCGGAAAACTTATTGCATGGCTTTCTAAGTCACTAACACCTCCTCCAAACAGCAGAGTTATAGTTCTCGTGAATGGAGACGGTTTTGTGGAGGGATT
>CAZJJA010000038.1:0-10441 GCA_964546235.1 uncultured Thermofilaceae archaeon
TTTTTTATATTGAGAAAAGGAGCCAAAAGCTTTGTCTTAAATATGCAGAAGTAGTCAAGTTATATGTGAAACTCTTAGGGATAAAATAGGAAAAAGAGATTTTATCCTATAAAATCAGGAGAAAGGCTATAGGTATGCCGACAGCACACAGTCCAATTATCTCATGAATATAAATTTTCTTCAAGTACCAGGTGTCGTTTAATTTCGTTCGCATCTATCTTATTCTTGTTAGCGACTAGATTTCATCTTTATAGCTTGAGAAGTGTTTATTCTACTATAGATAAAGGAAAGATAAGAGAAAAGATTGCATTAAATGTTTGTAATCAGTATTTAGGGAAATACTCAACCTTTATATTAATTATTTTAACGTCATAATTGATGATAACTAAATAACATAAGTTGTTATTATTATCACTAAAATATTTTTTATTAATATAATTTATGAAAAGAAAAAATATTATTATGGAAAATGATATATATCTATTTTTCATAGTAATTGATATTTATAAAATCTGAAAGATTGTTTTATAATATATTGAAGACTTTCTCCTAATTCATTTTGTCATTTGAAGACTAAAGATTATGCTATATCCTAACACTATCAATGAACAGCGTAATTCAATATTGTCAAATATTTTTTAAAAAATAGATAATAATAAACTAAAAAATAATTCTTGCCTAAAAATTTTTATATTTAGTGTTTATATAGATATATTGATGGATACAAAAACTCTAGCAATCATAATAATTGCTGTAATCATTGTAATCGGAGTTGCCGCATACTTCCTTTTCCAGCCTGCTCCTCCAGCAAAGCCTGAAAAAATTGTTGTAGCTGCAAGAAAGGGGACATATTCGGAGGGGCTCAAACTTGCAGCCAAAGAATATGAGGCAAAGACCGGGATAAAAGTAGAGGTTGTAGAGTTCGACTACGCAGGACTACATGAGAAACTGGCACAGGAAGTAGTACAGGCAACTGGAGCATATGACGTAGTCATGATGGACGACCCGTGGCTCCCCGAGTTTGCTTCCTCGGGGTTGCTGGTACCACTGGACGACCTCTTAGCCAAGAGAGGAGGAGTGGATCCGGACTTTATAGGAAGTGCGGTAAACGTCTGTAAGTACAAAGGCAAGCTCTACGCAATACCCTATGTAGGAAACGTCCAGCTCTTCGTATACAACAAGCAGCTCTTCGAGAAGTACGGTTTGCCAGAGCCGAAGACATGGGATGACGTGCTCAACGCCGCTAAAGTAATCCACGAGAAAGAGGGTATAGCAGGCTATGTCTTTAGAGCATCAAAGGGTAACCCCATAGTAACCAACCTTCTGCCAATATTCTGGGGTAAGGGAGTCGAGGTAGTAGACAGCGAAGGCAACATAGACATAGACTCTCCAAAGGCCGTAGAGGTGTTCAATTTCATACTAGAACTCAAGAAATACGCTCCTGAGGGAACAGAAAACTACAACTCACCCGAGATAAAGGCTGCACTAGCCAACAAGGCTACAGCGATGAGCATAGTATGGCCCGGATGGGTGCCAAACCTTGACGCCTCAGTGTGGAAAGTTATAGTCCCGCCGGGAAGCAAACCAATGATAGGTGCATGGCTCCTAGGAATACCCAAGAGTAGCAAGAACCAAGAAGCGGCTCTGGACTTCATACTATTCGTGACGAGTAAAGAAATGCAGAAGAAGCTTGCCCTCGAGGTAGGAGTACCACCGACTAGAAAGAGCGTATATAAAGACCCAGACGTTGTAGCCAAGTATCCATGGTACCCGGTACAGCTTGACGCTCTCGAGAACAGCAAGATGAGGCCGAGACTACCACAGTGGAAGATGATCGAGGACACACTTGCAAACTACTGGCACCAGGCCTTCACAAACCAGCTTGATCCCGAAACTGCACTTAAGAAGGCGGCAGAGGATATAAGGAACATTCTAAAGGGCTAAAAAATTATTTTTTATTTTTTCTTTTTCTGTTTAAGAGGTGAAGTTACTTGTCCTTAGATAGAAAGACAGGCTGGTTGTTCGTAGCACCAGCCCTTATTCTTCTCGCATTTCTCACGATATTCCCGATATTCTATAATTTTTACCTCTCATTCCACGAGACGAAGATAACCTATAAGCACATCATTTACATTTGGAAAGGTTTAGAAAACTTTGAAAAAATATTTTCTGACTCCCTATTTCACGACGCCCTAAAAAACACACTCTACTTCATGTTTGTCGCAACAGCCTCTGAGGTCCTTCTGGGCCTAGGGCTAGCGCTTCTCTTCAAGACCAAGTTCAAGGGGAAAGAGAAGATTGTGCCACTATTGCTCATGCCCATGATGCTCCCCACAATTGTGGTGACAGCATTCTGGAAGACGCTCCTCCACCCAGACTTCGGGGCAATAAACAGCATACTGGAAGTGCTCGGGCTCCCCAAGGTCAACTGGCTCGGAGATCCCTCCATAGCGATGAACAGTATAATACTCGTAGACTTATGGCAGTGGACACCATTCGTCTTTATATTTCTCTACGCAGGCGTACAAACCATACCCCATGAGCTGGAGGAGGCGGCAATGGTGGACGGAGCGTCGACCCTCCAGGTTTACAGAAACATAGTTATCCCGTTATTAAAGCCGTATCTACTTATAGTGACGCTCCTACGACTCATCGATACATTCAGGCTGTTCGACAAAGTCTATGCCCTAACAGGAGGGGGGCCTGGCACAGCGACCGAGAGCCTCACACTTATCGTCTACAGATATGCCTTCGGATACCATCTCTTGGGCTATGCTGCAGCCCTGAGCCTAATAATGCTTGGGCTCATATCCATAGTCATCCTGGTCTACATGTCCTATACTAGGGGAGGTGGAGTCCTATGAAAATAGGCAGGGCAATCGTGTATTTTCTCGTAGTATTATCCCTTATATGGACGCTATTCCCCATCTACTGGGTCACAGCTACAAGCTTCAAGCCCAACACCGAAGTTATAACCAAGCCTCCGACATGGATCCCGAGGAACCCGACCCTAGAACACTATTATAGACTCTTCGCGGAAGAACACTTCCACATATACATACTAAACACAGCCATAGTCTCCATTGGATCAACAATACTTGCACTACTACTCGGGGCACCAGCAAGCTACGCGGTAGCGAGACATAGGATAAGCAAAACAGCAGGCAGATCGTTCCTTGCATGGAACCTGATTGTCAGGATGTTCCCGCCAATAGTCCTAGCAATACCCATATTCACGGTTTTCAGACAAGCCGGGCTGATAAACACCAGGGCAGGGCTTATTCTCGCATATCAGGTCTACAGCCTACCATACGCTATCTGGTTGTTACACGGATTCTTTAGAGAGATACCCCATGAGCTGGAGGAGGCGGCAATGGTGGACGGAGCATCAATATTAACAGTTTTCACAAAAATAGCCTTGCCCTTAGCAATTCCGGGAATAGTAACTACTGCAATCCTAACAATAATTCAGACCTGGAACGAGTTTCTATATGCCCTAATATTCATATACAGCCAGGAAAAAATGACCATAACCGTACAAATAGCCGGATATATACAAGAATTTAAGATAGAGTGGGGACTACTGGCAAGTAGCGGGTTGATAAGTAGTTTACCAGTCCTAGCATTAAGTGCCGCTATACAGAAATACTTCACGCAAGGACTTGCAGCTGGAAGAGGAATCAAAGGATAAAATTATCCAACATTTTTAATCTCATACAGTTATCCTAGAGCTAATCAAAAGGCAAGTTCGACTTCTATTGGTCCATAAGAAAAATGTATTAGATTTATGATAGGATAATATAGAAGTTCCTCAAACTCCAAGCAGATGGTTCCATCTTATTCCACTTAATTCCTAATATAGGTTTGCGTCGTTGAACTTAAGGTAGAAAGAATGATTCGAAAGACCATATTGCTTATCATCGTGGCAGTTATTGTAGTCACTCTACTGACCGTCTTCTTGTTCTCGAAGCATAAGAGCTTTACAAAAAAAGGTGTTTTCAAGGTAGAACAGATAAAAACTTTCCAATACACTAACTACACCTACAGGCAACTCAGGCTATGGTATGAAAACTGTTCCAGATGCTACGTCGTTCTCGAGATACCTCAAGGCTTCAGGAAACTAAACCTTGCTTATGTTGTCCATGGTGGAGGATTCGTGGCTGGAAGAGCCACTGGCTTTTCCAACATGGCAAAGTTCTTCCTAGAAAAAGGCTATGCGGTAGCTAGCGTCGAGTACAGGCTTTGCACGAACTGGGACTGGCTCACAGTTATAGGTGACATAGCGCGAGGAGTAAAAGCTTCCTATCAATACCTTGTAGAAAACGGCTATGAGGTCCAAAAGAGAATCTACATAGGTAGCTCGGCTGGCGCCGTTGCTGGTGCTGTATTAATATATGACCCGCCGACAAGCCTTCACGACATTTCAGGACTAGTTGACAGCTTCATAGGTCTTAGCGGGGGATACTGCATCTCAGCCCTCCCGGAGTGGAGACACGCAGAAGAAAAATTATTTTGCAATACAACGGTTGCGAACATTATGCCATTTGACCGCCTCGAGATGCTGCCTTCGAGGAATGTTCCAGCGCTCCTCGTGAACGGCAACAACGACAAGCTTCTTGACAGGAACGCTGGCAAGGGAGACTTTAACACACATGCATCCTGTATGGAAAAATACCTAAAAAACAACGGTGTGACGGTAAAAGTAGTCATTATAGAAGGTGGAAATATCCAGCCCATGAAGGAGATAATAGTTAAGGATTCAGACGTCTACGTAGCTGTCCAAAACTTTGTGAACATGCTAGATAAAGAAGGATGATATTTGCAGCAATGTCCTAACGCGCGCAGACTGCCTTTAGACTCATCCAGTCTCCACAACCGATTCTCTTCCCCTCATAGAGTAATTCTAGATCTTGGAGTTTCTGGTAAGCCTTTGGGACAAAAGTTAGTGCTAGGAGTAGAAGTAAGAGAATGAAAGTTGTATTAATGACTAATTGATTTTCTTTATTATGTTTATATTCCATATAATTATATATCTTTTATCATATATTATTTTAATTTGTGATAATAATACCAATATAAATAAAATAAATAATACAAACAGAAAAACGCATAGATTAAGATCCTAGAAAAACTTAAGCAATATCACTAGCAACAGCATTGAAATTGCTATAGGCGTGAAGTAATTCTCAGACACGCCCCGAATACCCTTCTCCTTAACCCTCTTGTGCCATAGGGAGGAGTTCTCGCTCCTGCGTAAAAGTGTGTCTGGAATGAATACTCCTAGCCCCTCCCTCTTAGTGTAGTCAAAAAAGGGTGCAAAGGGCTTGGCTGGGAAAATACATAGATAGTCCAATACTATGTGTGTTGCATAAGGAGCCATTACCAGCCAGAAGAAAGTAGGGTCAAAGGTTCTCAGAATAAGTCCGAGCGGCAAACCCAGAAATATTAGTCCTGTAGGCTCCTGTATCCATGTCCTCTTCATGTACCACGGAGCCTTTTTGTTAAAGACGTGGTCTAAGTCTATCAGCACGCCGAAAACAAGTGAAAACAGCACAGCGAGTAACAGACCTATCGGATCATTCCTTGCAAAGACGAGAGTTACAGCTAGAGCAGATATGAAATGGTTTATCTTATTCATCACACATCACTTGATTTTGGCTCTAATCATCTTGCGGGTCTTAGACCTAAAAATGCTTTCTACCAAGGACAGCCTTTTTGGGCACTCTCTATAACCTTCTTACTGCAAAAAAGTCTATAACCAAGAATATTAAGAAAATAACCAGAAATATCAAGCCGTAATCCTCTTCAACCCTTAATCGTTTGAGAGCTTATGTTTCCTCAGAGTAGAACTCGCCCACGAGTCTTGCCTCTATTTGCCACTCTCCTGTCTTGTCGAAATTATTGTGCAAGCCTTCCATGAAGCCTTCGAGCCCTCTATGTTAAGACTTGAAAGGTTGATTCTCTTTGTTAAAACCTCCTCACCGCTAGGACCAATAACCTTTACCTCTAAGTTTGTCTTATCCAAAACCTCTTTGCTAGCGTACTCGAGCACGTCGTCCATAACGTTTACGTAAATATCCGGGAAAGCTCCCTTGGTCGCACCGAGCAACCTCTTTCTCATTCCTCAACACGGAAACGTCAAAGCGTGGTCTACCTCTCATCTCACCACATAGTCTGAAGTGTTAAGCCTGATACTGTTGCTCAACTCTAGCAAAGCATGTATCCTATATATGTCCGGATGCAAAGAGTAGAATTTCACCGCTTGTTTTCTCTGAAACAGCAACTTCCAAGAAACAACATCTTCACCTATCGAACACTAAAAATCCGAGATAAAGGCTTGATCCCAACTTTTCATGTATAGTGTCTAGTATTTAAGTAAAATAAATCTACCTGTTAATTTTAATAGATCAAAAATCGAAGCTAGAATTTTTCTATCTTCCAGTAAAGTTTCAAAAAATATTTCATAAATAACCTTACGAAGATGTATAATGTCTCCAAAAACATATTAATTTTGTAAATTTTAACATCATACTATCGAAACTTATATGGAAAAATAAATGATTTTTATATTGGGGTAAAATGCCCATTGAAAGAATTAAGACTGGGGTACCAGGACTCGACGAAGTTCTGGGAGGAGGAATACCCAAGGATTCTCTCTTTCTAATAGCTGGCCCGGCTGGAGCAGGAAAAACAGTGATGTGCGTCCAAATGGTCTACCATAACGTGAAGCAGGGCAAAAAAGCGGTATTTGTATCCTTTGACGAAGGCAAAAAACTTGTAGAGTTTATGAAAAGCTTTGGCTGGAACTTGGACGAGCTTATTGAAGATGGAAAACTCGAACTGATGGACTTTATAACAATTAAAGAAGCTGGCGTCTCAGACTATGTGAATATGATACTCCAAAAGATCGAAGAGATGCAGGCCGAAATAGTAGTCATAGACTCGCTAACAACCCTCATACTTAGCCTACCCGAACCAGCAGAGGCCAGAATAGTGATTGACTTGCTCCGAAGATTGAAGCCCCCGGGCACCACTATCATAGCTACGGCCAACATGTCGATGGGCTCCAAGAAGATAGGAGTAGGTGTGGAAGAGATCATAGCCGATGGAGTACTTCTACTCAAAAGGTATTTTTACAAGGGCGAACAAAGGATCAAGCTCTTAGTCTTAAAGCTTAGAGGATCACAACACAGCAAGAGGTTCCACGAGGTCCTAATAACAGACAAAGGCATAGAAGTCATGACGGTAGCTTAGCTATGCTTATTGGAGAATATATAATATACCTCGTCGCCGCCTGGATCTCAGCCGTTTTCATAGCTCTAGCCATAACCGCTATAATGAGATACAAAATTGCAACAGTTCTGCGAGAACTCTGGCTATTCCTCGCAATAGTGCTATTCACCTATGCGACCGCATATACGCTCGAAGCGGTCTACTACATGGGGGTTCTCGCAATCTACGGAAAAGTCCCTTCGGTTCAGGGAGGAAAAAGCATACCGGGACTAATAGCAGTGTTATTCTCGGCCCTCATAACAAGCGCACTAGCATACATAACGGGATGTATATCGTCGAGAGATAGGAAAAACTTGAGACGTGTTTTCATCAGAGAACCTCTCCTGTTGCTGACAGTCGTGCTCGGATGGGCGATATTCATATATGTGTTCCTGTCACCCGAAGACGCAATATACTACGTTATAGACGGCGGAGCAACCGTAGTGTATTCAAACACAACATTGATCCTTGGCGCGGTGTTCCTAGCCACATGGCTCCACATACCATATCTACTCTTCAAGGAGGTTGAAAGAAAAATAACCTATAGGAGCGTCGCTCGACCCTTAAAGATACTAGCGTTAATGGTTTACTCCGAACTCGTAGTAGGGTATTTATCGATCGTCGCAGCTTCGATCTTCTACATAGACACCTATGTTTTAATGAACATGTTCTTCCTAGTAACCTCGATAATCGCGGTAACAGTAATTTACAGAGATTTCACAAGCCCCTTCACCCAATACTCACTGGCAATGGCCTCCCAAGTCAAGCACAGAATCCCGCAAACCAAAGAGGAATTCCCGAGAGAGGTTATAGAAGGAGAAGTGAGGCTGGAGGGCAGAATAGCCATACGGCATGATCCTGAAGAAAACTACCACTCCATACTCAAACATATCATAGACGCAGCATCCAGAGAGAAAAAGGTCATAATCATAGCCCCGCTAGACAGTGTTCTGTTGAAGTTCACCTACCAAAGAAAAGAAAACATAATAAGGCTACCCTTCGCCGTATCGGGCACAGTTGCACCATCGCCTAACGTGCTCCCGGCAAACAATCTCTCGCTAATAGTGAATACCTTGCTTAATGTCGCCAGGGAATTAGGCAACAAAGTGCTCATAGTGATCGACAGTCTCTCAGACCTAATAATGGTCAACGACACAAAGAGAGTCTACATAGCGCTAAAACAAATCTCGGAACTGCTACCGCATGCCACACTCATAGTATCGATAAACTGGCGAGCACTATCAGAAAAAGAATACTCAGCCATAGCATCCCTGTTCGAACAGATCTACAGCATCGAAAAAGGTGAACTGAGAAAGATAAAAGACGCTATATTCGCATAGCCCAACCTAAAAAATAGAGAGACTTTAAAAATTACCAAAAATTAGTATTTTCCAAAACGGTGACAACACATATTGGAAAAGCCAAAAAATTATATTTCACGCAACTAAATCTCTTTTTATCTCGTTAACACGTATATTCGAGTGATGACTAAAAACCTGAATGCCCGGGAAATTGCAATATCAGGTTTACTCTCCGCCCTCGTTGCAGCAGTCACTCTAATCCTGAGAATCCACGTACCAGCTACCTCAGGCTACTTCAACCTAGGCGAAGCTGCAATATACACCGCAGCCCTCCTCTTCGGCCCAAGAATAGGGGGTATAGCTGGCGGACTTGGCTCAGCCCTAGCGGACATCATAGGAGGCTACACGGTCTATGCCCCGGCAACCCTGCTCATAAAGGGTGCAGAGGGCTACCTAGTCGGCCTGCTTAGAGAGAAGCAAGCATTCAAGCCAGCGGTTCTAGCATCGATCCTGGCTGTAGCGTGCCTAGTCGGCTCCTTGTTCGTCGAGAGAAACATTATAGGAATAGCTACCTGGACCATTGTGGGCGTTCTCGCAGGACTTGCAGCGGCAAAGATGGCGCCCAAAGACCTGCCCGCCATGCTAGCAGGTGGAACAGTGATGGTTTTAGGCTATTTCCTCTACGAGTACGCGTTGTATGGTGCAGGAGCCTTCAGCGAAATACCCTGGAACATCGGACAAGTTGCGGTGGGAATACTGGTGGCCTCCCTCGTCAAGGACACGTTGAAGAGGAGACTACAATGGGTCTAAACAATAGGCACGAGGCCGTTGAGGGGAAACTTCCCATAGACCTTCTGGAAAAGATCATACTAAATCAGCTCCCCACGGACGACCCTAGAATACTTGTCGGCCCTAAGCCAGGAGAGGATGCAGCTGTCATAGACATGGGAGAGAGGGTTCTCGTAGCCCACTCCGACCCAATAACAGGAGCGGTCGAGCGAATAGGGTGGTACGCGGTACACATAGCCTGCAACGACATAGCGGCAACTGGAGCAAAGCCCATGTGGGTGCTACCAGTCATACTAGCGCCCAAAGGCAGGCTAGACCTTGTCTCACAGATAATATCAGACATAGCCAGTGCCGCTCGAGAAATAGAGGTATCCGTGATAGGAGGACACACGGAGATAACAGGCTGGCTAGAAAGGCCAATCGTCTCAATGACAGCACTAGGCGAGGCTCCAAAAGACTCTTACGTCACGACTGGAGGAGCCAGGCCGGGCGACACGATCATAGCCACAAAGTCGATAGCCCTGGAGGGGACATCCATCCTCGCTAGAGACTTTAAAGACAAGCTGGCAGGCAAGATCCCAAAAAGCATACTCGAGAAAGCTGCTCAATTCATAAACCAGATCAGCGTCGTGAAAGACGCGCTCACAGCGGTCAAGGCGGGGGAAGTGCATGCTATGCACGACCCAACAGAGGGTGGATTGCTGGGTGGAATCTACGAGATGGCTGTAGCCAGCGGGCTCGGAGCAAAAATATACGAAGAAAAGATCCCAATAAGAGGGGAAACACTAGCTATATGCAAGGCGCTAGGAGTAGACCCCCTCAAGCTGATAAGCTCGGGCACACTCCTCATAGCCGCAGACCCCGACAGCACATGCATTATAATAGAAAAGCTGAGAGAGCAAGGCATAGATGCAGCGCAAATAGGAGTATTCACCGAGGAGGGTCCCGTTAGGCTTGTGAGAAAAGACGGATCCACTGAGCATATAGACGAACTTCCAGTGGACGAACTATGGAAACTCTATCATTAGTGATCAACATTATGATTATTTTTATTTATCTTCTTATGTAAACAACCTGTA
>CAZJJA010000039.1:0-9888 GCA_964546235.1 uncultured Thermofilaceae archaeon
TTGATGCGATCGACAAAGTGGAAAGCATGACAAAAAGTGAAACACAATTTACTTAAATCAGTTCTATAATGATGCAAACTTTCTAGTTCACTTAAGATTTACAGCTAAAAAGATCGATTACCAATTTAGAAGCATCGGCGTAGACCGAAAGCTTAGTTGTTGGCATAGAGACTAGCGGTCACATAGTGCATTGCCCTTCTATTTTTTTAAAAACAAGTATCCTGGCACTAAGGTTATAGCGGTACAGCCTACAAGTGATGAAACAATACTGGGGATAAGACGTGTTGAAACGGGAATGAAGTGGATCGATAATGTAGAAATCGACAAGGAGGTCGATATGACGTAAGAGAAGGTTGTGAAGGCTGCGATTGAGTTTCAAGAAATGAAGGCGTTTTTATAGGTTGAGTAGTGGAGCAATTGTTTCTGCGTTCAAGAAGGCGGGACTTAGGTATAGAGATGTTTTGCTGTTTCTCGGATTCTTATTTTAAGTATTTTGAGTTCTTTGAAAAATATATAATTGTTTTTATAATATATTTTAAATTTTTTGTATAAGAAGCACGAGAAGTTTATTAATGTTTGTAAAAATCACAGAAATATTTTATAGACACGTCATTTATTTGTCAATAATCGTTTTACTTATTTTTGTCAATGTAATATATTAAGTTAGGCGAAAGTATGATGAAACACATAATTTTGTTAGGATGTCTCTTCGTTTTATTCATGGTCATAGTTTCTTATGTCTTAGCTGGTGGAGAGACTTTTGTGTTTACTATACCATTGGTGGGTAGGAGTATAGACTTCGAGTTTTCATCGCTTTTGCTAAGTGAGATTTTGATAATGTTATTCGTATTTATAGCAGTAACATACTCTATTCATGTTTCAAGGAGCGAGTTATACAGTTATGCTTTAGACACAGAAGAAGTGAAGTATATCGCAGAGAAGATGGCTGAGATGAGGGTTTCTTATATAAGAGATCAGCTGAAGGAGATTGACCATAGAACGTACCGTAATATGAACGAGATAAGCAGGATAAAGCTCGAAATAGATAAGCTGAAGAAAGTCATGGGACTAGAGGAATAGTCATTCCGCAAAATATATTTCATCAACAATAAATATCCTTCCCTATGTATATTGTCTGGGAATGACGAACGTACCGACCACTGCTGAGACAGTGATGGGGTGGCGGCTGGCGGACCCCCTGTTTTTTGACAAAACTATATTTGAGATATGGCTTTTTCTAAGATTGGTGCCATAGATGGCGAATAAATTACCCATCACTAAGTCTTACACGATCTCTCTCATTGCCATATGTGCCTCACTATATGCTGTCATTGGGTATCTCACATACCTTGGAATATTCGCCCCGGCAATCGGAGTGGTGAGATTCTGGCCAGCGGTTTTCCTGCCAGCGGTTTTCTCTATAGTATTTGGTCCACTAGTAGGAGCCGCTGGAGCAGCTATAGGTATCTTCATAAGCGACATGATTATACATGGTAACGCTCTCCTCAGTCTCACGGTGGGCGTTCCAGCAAACTTTATAGGATTCTATCTGGTGGGCGAGATTTACAGGAAAAGCGGATCAGAGAGAAAAATACTGGCTATGACTGTTCTTGAGCTTTCGGTAGCATTTATAGTTGCAGCACTATTCTACAGCTATGGGCTTCTACCAATGGATCTTCTCATAGCGTCTTTGATTGCTCTTGTCGCTACATTAGTTCCTGCGCTGTTCTTCAAGGGTGACGATAGGAGAATAGTATTTGCAGGTTCGACCGGTCTCATGGTTGGATCTGCGATTATTGGCATAGGTGTATGGGCTTTCAGCCAGTTTTTCCTACTTCCGACAGGTGATAGAAATCTGCCGTTCTGGGCAGCTTTTGCATGGTTCATTTGGACATATGTAACAGAGGTCCCATTTATAGCATTGTTGGCCCCCCCAACCATTAGGGTAATTAGGAAGGCTGTAGTTACAAGAGGGTGAAGTTTTTGGAATGCAGCGAAGCGTTTAGTCCAGGGGGGCTCAGTGGTTTCTTCAGAACACATATTGTTGAAGGAGATTATTTAAAAAGCGGAGCGTGGGGAGCCGGACTAGCGCTTGACAGAGGAGTTTTCGTAAGAGTGAGATTTGCAAAAGAACCTGGAGTCATTAAAACATTTCTCAATGGCTTCAGCGGAGACTACTTTGTGGCGAAAACTGTCGTAAAAGAGATCCTTAAAAGGAGCGATATTAATCGTGGAATCATAATTGAGCAGGTAACAGACCTGCCAATAGGAGGTGGTTTGGGGACAAGTGGAGCAAGCGCCTTAGCAACAGCACTAGCTACGGCAAAACTTGTCGGATATAAGGCAAGTTATATGGAACTGGCCAGAATAGCACATATCGCTGATATTGTGAATGGAACAGGCTTGGGTACTGTTTCAGGACTCGTGGTTGGAGGGGCTGTGATGGTAGTGAGCCCGGGTGCTCCCGGATATGATAGGGTTGATAGGATTCTTGTTGGTTCGAACGTGAAGGTTGTTGTCGGATTTTTCGGACCGATAAACAAGAGGGATGTTATATCCTCGGACAAGATATCTGAGATAGATAAGCTTGGGGAAGTAGCCTTGGAGGAGCTTGTCAGAGAGCCTACGATAGAGAACTTTGTGCGTGTCTCGAGGTGGTTTGCCGAGGAATCTGGTCTAATTACAAAAAATGTCCGAAAGGCGCTAGAAAAAATCGACAAGCTTGACGTTATAGGTGCTTCGATGGCTATGATAGGCGACACCGTATACGTCCTTACGGACAATGATCTCCTAGAGGATGTTGTATCAGGGCTCAGGGATGTCGGTGCGAAGGTTTATGTATCCAGTATTGCCTGGACACCAGCGTATCTAATAAGATAGGACTGTAGCGAAATAATCCAAGTTAATAAATTTTATATTCAGCTGGAATACTCTTCTGGGTGAAACATTATGGCAAACGTCCGTGCCCACATCTTCGTGTCAGGGATAGTTCAGGGAGTGTTTTTCAGGGCAACTATGCGAGAGGTAGCCAGAAAGTACGGCGTAACAGGCTGGGTGAGAAACCTCCCAGATGGGAGAGTAGAAGCGGTTCTAGAGGGTCCCGAAGAAGCCGTCAAGAAGGTTATAGAGTGGGCTCACAGGGGCCCGCCGCTCGCTAGAGTCGAGAAGGTCGAGGTCAAGTGGGAGGAGTATAAGGGCGAGTTTAAAGACTTCAACATAAGGTGGTAGTTTTTGAGAAAACTCAGCAGAATAGATTCAGTGATCGACAAAGCAGTCATGCTCGTTTCTTTTCCCAAGGAGGCATATGTTGAGGTGAGAAAAAGCCTAGGTAAATATTCTGCGGAAAAGATAGTTTCGAGTTTTAAACTACCTATTTTTCCCAAAAGCGTGATGGACGGGTATGCTATAGTGGCTGAGGATACTCTTCCTTCTTCTCCAAGCTCTCCTGTGAGGCTGAAAATAGTCGATGGGATAATCAGGCCAGGTGAAAGGCATAACATATCTATAAGGAGTGGGGAAGCGGCCATAATAGAGACTGGTGGATTTTTGCCTGAAGGTGCGGACGCGGTTATACCTATAGAGGATACTGTTCGAGAGGGAGGAGAGATTCTCGTATTTCGAAGAGTTTCAAGATGGGAAAATGTCTCGATACCTGGGGAAGAATACGATAAGGATATAGTCATTGTCGATAAGGGTTGGAGAATCGAGCCAATACACCTAGCTGCCTTTGTTCTTGAGGGCCTAGACAAGGTAAGAGTATATAGGACAGACGTTAGCATCCTGAATGTCGGAGACGAACTCCTAAAAAAGGGTTCGGTAAAGCCTTTTACTCAAGAACTTGTATATGGATGGTTCACAAAACTTGGTTTCAGCGTAAAACAAGTTGAGTTTGAAAGAGATGATCCTGAAGCAATCAAAAGATGGCTAGAGCAAAGTGACAGCTATATAACAGTTGTGATGGGGGGTACGTCGATGGGAAAACACGATTACACGGTAAAAGCGATAAAAGAAATATCGCCAGATTACTTCAATCATGGCTTCGCACTACAGCCAGGAAAAACGGCTTGTCTTGCGGTAAAAGATGGTAGAATATACATGGCAATTAGTGGCCTGCCTGTAGCAGCTCTATCTAGTCTTGAACTCATCTTAAGACCCCTTCTAGAGAAAAAAGGCTTCAGGCTTCCAGGGTATACTGTTGTAAAGGCAAGGCTCACTCGTCGCTTGACGGTAAAAATGGGTATGGCTGGTTTCGCCAGGGTAAGGGTGTTCCGCGAAAATGAGGAGTTTTTCGCCGAGCCGTTGATGGTTGGTGGCTCCGGGGCTCTTGGAAGTCTTTTAAAGGGAAATGGATTTGTGGTTGTGCCCGAAGATGTTGAGGGCTACGATATTGGTGATGTTGTTGATGTCTATCTTTATGGTAATGTAGTGTAGGTGTGAGCTATGTCTTCTCAAGATAGGAAGCTTTATAGGAGGCTTGTCTCGGTCGACGAGGTAATCTCGATAATTGAAAAATATTTTCCTCTAAGCCCGAGGGGTGAAGAAGAGGTCTATATAGGCGAGGCCGTGGGAAGAATAGCTAGCAGAGACGTCTACTCCACGATAAACTTTCCACCATATACGAGATCTCTAGTAGACGGTTATGCAGTATTGAGTGGCGATCTGGAGGGTGTATACGAGGATAGACCTGCTAGGCTGAAGCTTGTCGGAAAAGTCTCCACTGGAGAGACAAAAGTCCTGTCTATAAAGCGTGGAGAGTGTATAGAGGTTTCAACAGGCGCCATAATTCCGTACCCTGCCGACGCTGTGGTTCCAGTCGAGTACACCCATAGCGAGGGGGATGAAGTTGTCTTTTACAGGAGCGTTGCACATGGAGAAAACATAGACATCGTAGGCTCTGACGTCGTCCAGGGAGAAGTTGTACTGTGGAAAGGCGAAACGATCACGCCTCTAACCGCCGCTGGGCTCTCTGCCGTAGGTGTCGACAGGGTCTGGGTTTATAGGAAAATACGGGTTGGCATCATACCCACAGGGAACGAGATAAGGCGGGTAGGCGAGGAGTTAAAGTACGGTCAGATATACGATTCTAACAGCCACATGGTGTATAGTCTCGTGAATTTCCTCGGATCAGAGCCAAAAATATATGAGCCAGCAAGAGACACATTCGACGAGATAAAGGAGCGCGTCGATCAAGCTCTAGCAGAAAACGACGTTGTCGTCACGATAGGTGGAACCTCAGCAGGACTAGAAGACTACG
This sequence comes from uncultured Thermofilaceae archaeon, assembly GCA_964546235.1. GTDB lineage: Archaea > Thermoproteota > Thermoprotei > Thermofilales > Thermofilaceae > JALVKT01. Next base: position 5,255 of record CAZJJA010000039.1, read on the forward strand.
TGTATAAGGTTTTCGACACTTATGAGCCTGGAGTTATCATACACGGAGTGAAAGAAAAACCTGGAAGACCGCTTGTTGTTGCGGTGGCTAGGGATAAGCTCCTGCTAGGACTGCCAGGCTTTCCACTCTCCTGCCTAATAACAAGCCACCTCTATCTTCTACCAATAGTTGCAAGGCTTCAGGGATTGAAGGGCTACAGGTATCAGGTAGAAAGGGCAAAGCTGTCTCAGCCTCTCAGGGGGAGACCTGGAATAAGGGTCTTTGTGCCAACCATACTGGTGAGGAGGGGGGAGACCCTAGCCTATCCACTGGATGGACACAGTGGGAGGATAGCTTCTCTAAACATGATTGACGGCTTCATAATAGTTAGGGAGGATGAAGAGTATGTGCCTCAGGGTTCTAGTGTCGATGTTCTGAGATATATTTTCTCAAAAATATACGATATAAATGTTATAGGTAGCCATTGTCCACTATTCCAGGAAATCTTAAGGAAGATTTTTGCGGACACAGAGGCCAGGATCGTGAATGTTGGGAGTACGTCTGGGCTAAACGCCCTGAAAAGTGGCATAGCCGACATTGTGGGGACACATCTTCTTGACCCAGAGACCATGGAATATAACATCCCGGTGATAAAGAGGATGGGGTTAAAGGACGTCGTGGTGCTTAGAGGATACATCAGGGAGCAAGGCTTTGTCTATAGAAAAGAGATAGGAGAAGTCAAAGGTATGTTAGACATCATGGAGAGAAAGCTTAGATTTGTCAACAGAAATCCAGGCTCGGGTACACGAGTACTCATAGACTATCTCATCGAAGAGGAGTCCAGAAAGAAGGGCTACGAGTCGGAAGAAGTCAGGAAAAATATCCAGGGATACAGTTTTGAGGCTAAAAATCACGACACGATAGCTTATCTCGTGTCGAAGGGTATCGCGGACGTGGGGGTCGCTATCAAATATGTAGCAGACAAGTACGGCCTGGCCTTCACGCCCATAAGGGAGGAGAGATACGACATAGTGATTAGAAAAGACGTGCTTGACAGAAAAGATGTGAACAGGCTAGTCCAGCTGTTCAGGGGAGAGCTAAAAACCTTCATCAAAGGTTTCACTGGATACGAGGTCGATGAGGAGACCGGGAAAATAATAGAGTTATAAACGCTGTAGTTTTCTCTACTCGAATTCTATCGTTGCAGGAGGCTTGTTTGTAACATCATATAGAACCCTGTTAACACCTTCAACCTCATTAACCAGTCTACTTGCAAGTCTCTCGAGAAAATCCCATGGAAGCTTGGTAAACTGGGCCGTCATACCATCCTCGCTCTCGACGACTCTTAGCGCAAGGATGTTTTCGTAGCTCCTAGCATCGCCCTTCACACCTACGCTTTTGACCGAAAGCAGTACGGGAAAAGCCTGCCAAACCTTGTCGTAGAGACCAGCTCTCGTAAACTCTTCTTCAACAATCTTTGTTGCTTTCCTTAAAATCCTCAGCTTCTCTTCTGTGACCTCACCGACAATCCTAATAGCTAGTCCTGGACCGGGAAATGGATGTCTTCTAACCACACTCTCAGGTACACCGAGGTGGCGCGCAATACGCCTAACCTCGTCCTTGTAGAAATCTGCTAACGGCTCAAGAAGCTCGAGGTCTACAAGATTCTTAATGGCAACATTGTGATGGCTCTTTATCTTCGAAGTAGCCTTCCCGGTCTTTCCAGTCTCAACACGGTCAGGATATATTGTGCCCTGTCCCAGATAGGCGAATCTACCATACTTCTCTTCCAGCTCCTTCTTCTTATTTAGAAAAACTTCGATGAACGTTGAGGCAATAATCTCCCTCTTTTTCTCAGGGTCGACAATCCCCCTCAGTCTCTCAAGAAACAGTCTACTAGCATCTACAAAGTGAATATATCTGAACCCCAGTGATCTCAACATCTTTATAACCGATTCTGCCTCCCCCTCCCTGAGCAGCCCTGTGTCAACAAACACGAGGTGAATGTTTTCCTCACCAACAGCCTTAAGAATCATAAGGGCAGCAGTAGTAGAGTCTACACCCCCGCTAACTGCCATAAGCACTTTACCTCCTCTATACTTTTGCTTAATCTCCTCTATCTTCTCCCTAGCGACGTCTTCTACCTTCCAGCTGGGAGAAAGCCTGGCTATCTCGCGTAGAAAGTTCTCCAATATCCTCATACCATGTTCTGTATGCCTAACTTCCGGGTGAAACTGAACCCCATACAATGGCCTTTCTCTATGTTTAAAAGCTGCTATCTCTGAATAATCTGTCTCCGCAAGCACCTCGAAGCTCTCAGGCAATTCTACCACACTGTCCTTGTGGCTCATCCAAACCCTCTGTTGTGCAGGTGTGTCCTTGAAAAGAGTATTTTCTTTAAGAACCCTTAGAAGGCTTACACCATATTCCCCTCTCTCCCTCTTTTCTACACGTCCGCCGAAAAACTCTGCCAGCAACTGATGCCCATAGCATATACCCAACACTGGAATGTTTCTATTGAATAGAAAGTCAACTAACTCCCTGCTAGGCTTTGGAGAATCTGGTTCGAGCACGCTTGCTGGCCCTCCAGAAAAGGCCACTACGCCTACATCGTTGTTTTTTAGATCTTCTATGCTTGTGTCGTATGATAAAATGATCGTCTCAAAGCCAAGTTCTCTAATTCTTCTCGAGATTAGGTGCGTGTATTGTCCGCCAAAATCAAGCACAACCACCTTGGTCAAGGCAACCTCCCTATTTTCCATACTTTTCGAAGGCAATTCTGATCTGCTCCCTAGCAAATCTTTCAATGTCTCTAAGCGTTAATCCCTTATGCTCGCGTTCCACTATCACAGGCTTTCCCTTAACGAACACATAGTCTGGTCTAACTTTACCTGAAAGAACGTCATCCACTTTTCCAGTGAAAGCGATAAAATCCCCATCCCATGGCATATCAAATACCCGGTAACCTCCTAGGGAAGCCTTCTCAAGGAGCGTCAGGGATTTCCCATGAATCCTTGTAGCGGCCAGGTAAGCTTCTCTGAGCGTGCCTGTAACGAGTGGCCAGTCGCTACCCAGGGCGTCAAAGTATTCAAGCCCCCTAATCGTCTTGCCGAAGAGATAAAGATTAGACAAGGGGCAGTGAACAATCTTCAAACCATAACGTCTACACTTCTCCGGCTTCTCGATACAGTGGATAGCTACGATGTCTCTAGCGTCCCCTACGATATTTACGAGCTCTTCGACCTCGTCCACTCCCTCAGAAAGATGTAATGCTAATGCAAGTCCAAGTTTCTTAGATATCTTGAAAGAAGAGACTATGTGAGACCTGTTAGCCATCCTAAGAGAGTGGACAAAAAAGCCCACCCTATAATACCCGTCCCATTGCGAAATATTGGTCATATAATCCACAAAGACTTTCTCAGGCGTACTCCAGCCTCTCTTGTCCATAACTGTCGGCGTAAGGTTTACGCGAGGAGTTAGTCCAAGTTCTCTTACAGCCTTAAAGTTTGCCTCAAAGTTCCCAGTTAGAGCAATCATTGTCACGCCGTCAAAGAGAGACTTGAGAAGCGTGGCTTTTGCGAGGTTAGAAGAAAGCTCTAAGTCCATCCTCAACGAGGCCTCATCGATCCTAAGCCTTCTGCCGTGAAGCCATTCATAGGAATGATTCCATTTCCTATTTGCGTCTGAGCCTACGTCGATCACCTGTGGATGCGCATGAGCGTCGCTAAAACCTGGAGTCACCACAACGTCGAAATACATGTCATGCGGTGCGTCGACCTCTATCGTCTCGTTCTCCTTAACACCCCAAGGACTCAACACGATGCTAGCCTCGATCAACGCCATGGTTCACACCTAGTACGTAATTTTTCCAACAAATCCCCTTGGACCAGTCTCCTTAAACCCACCTGGTAAAAGTTTCACAAAACGAGCCCTTTCACGAAGCTCGGAGAGATTTCGAGCACCAACATACCCCATACCTTGAATAAGACCACCAACTATCCACTCAACAACACTTCTTGCACTCCCCCGGCATTCAACAAGCCCCTCGACTCCCTCGGGGACGCGTTTAAATTCTCCGTATCTAGTAGAACCTTTCCTAAGAGCGCCTCGGCTTCCCATTCCTCTATAAACCTTGTAGCACCTACCCTCCCTATAAACTACAGCTCCAGGAGCCTCATGAGTACCCGCTAGAAGATAGCCGAGCATGACCGCGTCAGCACCTATAGCCAAAGCCTTTACGACGTCGGCAGGCTTTTCAATACCACCATCAGCCACAACCGATACTCCGTTCTCCACTGCAACATCCGCCACATCGGCTATAGCTGTCAACTGTGGCATACCGACACCTGCAATCTCTCTTGTCGTGCACGCATGCCCTGGTCCTACGCCAACCCTAAGCGAGGAGGCTCCAGCCTCAATGAGAGTTCTAGCGGCTTCTCCAGTAACAATATTGCCTGCCATAATGGGGACAGAGTACTGGGAATAACGCCTGGTTGCATCTATGACGTTTTTGCTGTATCCATGAGCTGTGTCTATAACTATGATCGAGACGTCCGAGTCAACGAGCTGTTTTACTCTTTCATCGTCAAATGGCCCTACAGCAGCGCCAACAACGAGGTTCTTTTCTCTCAACCTGCGGATGATCGCTAAGGTTT